>NZ_JBFULO010000054.1:0-15057 GCF_054049855.1 Stenotrophomonas sp. P5_B8
GCTGGGAGCCGGCCAGCGGCCGGCACTACCGGTGAGGCCGGGGGCCACCCAGGGGCCGCGCTTACCCGCGCAGTTCCTGCAGCGCGGCCAGCACCACGGCCACGTCGGCCTCGATCTTGAACAGCTCGCTCTGCAACCCATCGCCGTGCGCGGTCTGCTTGAGCACACCGATCACCTGCCCGGCATCGCGCGGCGAATCGAAGCCCTCGCTCTGGATCAGCAGGCTGCCATCGCCGGCCAGCAGCTTGAAATAGAAACGGCCGTCCTTCTCGCGGTACTGCTTGAACAGCGGCGGCGCGGCGCGGGCCTCGGTGGCGGCATCACCGGCGATGTTGCCGGCACTGGACAGGTCACGCAGGCCTACCGCATGGCGCAGTTCCTTCAACAGCGGCATCGCATACTGCTCGCGCAGCTGCTGGCCGCGACGGCGCAGCAGCGCCTCGATCTTTTCCGGCTCGGCCATCAGCGCCTCGTAGCGCTCGCGCAGCGGGGTCAGTTCGGCATCGATACGCTCGAACAGCTGCTGCTTGGCATCGCCCCAGCTGATGCCATCGGCGAAGGCCTGCGCGAACGCGGCGGTCTGCTCGGCGCTGGCGAAGGCCTGGTACATCTGGAACAGCGCCGAGCCCTCGGTGGTCTTGGGCTCGCCCGGTGCGCGCGAGTCGGTGAGGATGGCGAATACCAGCTTCTTCAGCTCCGCACGTGGGGCGAACAGCGGAATGGTGTTGTGGTAACTCTTGCTCATCTTGCGACCGTCCAGGCCGGCCAGCGTGGCCACCTGCTCGTCGATCACCACCTCCGGCAGCGGGAAGTACTCCCTGCCGTACACATGGTTGAAGCGCTGGGCGAAATCGCGCGCCATCTCGATGTGCTGGATCTGGTCGCGGCCCACCGGGACGCGGTTGGCCTTGAAGATCAGGATGTCGGCGGCCATCAGCACCGGGTACATGAACAAGCCCGCGCTGATCCCGGCATCTTCGTCCTGCTGCTCCTCGCGGTTCTTGTCCACCGCCGCCTTGTAGGCGTGGGCACGGTTGAGGATGCCCTTGCTGGCGATGGCGGTCAGGAACCACATCAGCTCGGTGGTTTCGGGAATGTCGCTCTGCCGGTAGAACCACACCTTGTCCGCGTCCAGCCCGCACGCCAGCCAGCTGGCGGCGATTTCCAGGGTCGAGCGCTGGGTCCGCTCCGGCTCCTGCGCCTTGATCAGGCTGTGCAGGTCGGCCAGGAAGAAGAAGCTCTCGATGCCCGACGCCTGGCTGGCGGCAATGGCCGGACGGATGGCGCCGACGTAGTTGCCCAGGTGGGGCGTGCCGGAGGGGGTGATGCCGGTAAGAACGCGGGTAGTCATGTGGGGGATCATTACGGACAGGTGAACCGCGCCAGTTTACCTGCCCGGGCGCAACCCCGTTGCAACCCCTGGCGCGTTCAATCCGTTACCCCCATCGCGGAGCCCTGCCATGAAACGCCTGATCCTGCCCCTGTTCGCCGTGCTGGCCCTGTGCGGCTTCCGCCCCGTCCCGGAGTAYGACCGCGGCCCGGTCCACCTGACCGTGCTCGACCGCGACGCCGGCACCACGCTGCCGCAGTACCGCGATGGAGCCCAGCGCTGGATCGCCGGCGAGAAGGGCCACCGYTACAGCGTGCGGCTGCGCAATGGCAGCGCCGAGCGGGTGCTGGTGGTGGTCTCGGTGGATGGCCTTAATGCGATCACCGGCGAGGTGGCCGCACCGGGCCAGACCGGCTACGTGCTCAACCCCTGGCAGACCGCGGACATCAGCGGCTGGCGCAAATCCTCGGACGAAGTGGCGCAGTTCGTGTTCACCTCGCCGCAAGGCAGCTACGCCAGCCGCACCGGCCGCCCGGACAACATCGGGGTAATCGGGATCGCGGTGTTCCGCGAAGCCAACGCCATCGCGCGCGACCTGTCGCCGGCGGTCGAGCGGCGCAGCCTGCCCGCGCTGCGCGGGCGTGTCGACGCGGCTGAAGCCGCTGCCCCGGCGGTCGTCGACAGCGTCACCACGACCGGTTCGGCAATGCGCTCGCCGGCGGCGGAACCCGCCCAACGCCTCGGGACCGGCCACGGCGCGCGCGAAACCTCGCGCGTGCGCGATACCGCCTTCGAACGTGCCAGCGTGGTGCCGGCCCAGCAGGTAGAGGTGCGCTACGACAGCGCGCGCAATCTCGCCGCGCGCGGCATCCTGCCCGTGCCGGTGCAGCAACCCCGCGATGGAACGCCCCGCGCCTTCCCCTCGCAGTACGTGCCCGATCCACCGCGGCGCTGAGCGGCGGTAGACAGCAACGCATACGACACGGGCCGCAGTAGCGGCCCGTGTCGTGTTTCATACCCCCGATGAAGCGGCCGCGTTTACGCGGCGTCCAGCGGCGTCAGTGGAAATCCGGGTAGTCCTTGTGCATGGCTTTTTCGAAGTCCTTGACCTCGGACTCAGCGCGGTCACGCGCCCAGCCATAGCGTTCCTGCAGACGGCCTGCCAGATATTCGGCATTGCCTTCGGCCACCTTGAAATCGTCGTCAGTCAGGTCGCCCCACTTGGYCTGCGCCTTGCCCTTGAGCTGGGTCCACTTGCCGGAAATGATGTCTTTGTTCATGGGTTGGCATCCTTGATTGCAACGGCACCGTCGCCGTGGATACAGACTGCGACAGTCGGCGTTTGGACACGGTCAAGCGCGCATGAAACGGATGCTCACCTGCTTGAATGGACCATGGCTGCCCAGGCAAAACCCGACGCAAAGAAAAAGGCCGGGAAACCCGGCCTTTTTCGTTGACGCCTGATCGAATCGATCAGTTGGTCTTGGCAGCGTCTTCGACCTTCTCGCCAGCCTTCTGCACATCCTTGCCGGCACCGGCAACGGTGTTGCAGCCGGACAGCATGGCCACCGAGAACATCGACAACAGCATCAGTGCAATAACACGCTTCATGGGGTTCTCCTAATTGATCTACGTCGACACCGGAATCCGGTCCCACCTGTCAGATGGGCACGCGCGCGCCCTCGGCGCAGTGCGGCCCTTCTTCCTGATCGCGGTGACGTAGTGGCCGTTTCCGGCACTGCCGCCGCGTGGATGCAATCTGGCGGGAACGGCGTGCAGCGAATGTGAACGCGGCTTGCGATCATTCAGCCACGCGCCGGAAAGCGCCGCGTGGCGAGGATCAATCGCGCATCAATGTGGATTTCCCGAACAGGCTTTCGACCAGGTCCACCGCCAGCACCGCCGTGCTGTTGCGGTTGTCCAGCAGCGGATTCAGCTCGACGATATCCAGTGACCCCATGCGCCCGGTGTCGGCGATCATCTCCATCACCAGCTGCGCCTCGCGGTAGTTCACCCCGCCCGGCACGGTGGTGCCCACGCCCGGGGCGATGCTCGGATCCAGGAAGTCCACATCGAAGCTGACATGCAGGTGGGTGTTGTCATCGATGCCCTGCAGCGCCGCTTCCATGGTGCGCTTCATGCCCGCCTCGTCGATGTAGCGCATGTCGTACACATCCACCTGATGCTGCTTGATCAGGCGCTTCTCTTCCTGGTCCACCGAACGGATGCCGATCTGGTGCACCTGCTGCGGGCGGATCGCCGGGGCGTCGCCGCCCAGCCGGGTCAGCGCGTCCGGGCCCAGCCCGCACAGGCAGGCCACCGGCATGCCGTGCACATTGCCCGACGGGGTCACCTCGCTGGTGTTGAAGTCCGAATGCGCATCCAGCCACAGCACGCGCAGGGTCTTGCCCTGCTCGCGGCACCAGCGCGCCACCGCGGTGATCGAGCCGATGCCCAGGCAATGGTCGCCGCCGAGCATGATCGGCATGCGCCCGGCCTGCAGCTCGGCATAGGTGGCGTCCATCAGTGCGCGGTTCCAGGCCACCACTTCGTCCAGGTGGCGATAGCCCTGCACCGGCGGCGTCCACGGATTACGCGGGCCGTCCAGGTTGCCCACGTCGCGCACGTCCACGCCCCGGGCGGTCAATGCCTCGGCCAGCCCGGCGATGCGCAGGGCGTCCGGCCCCAGGCCCGCGCCGCGATGGCCCGCCCCGATATCGGTGGGAACGCCGATCAGGGAAACCGGGGAATACGTGGCCATGGGGTGCCTCCTGCAAATGCGGAAAAAGAGCCACAGTCTAGCCAGCCCGGCATGGGACGACTCGCGGCGATGCAGCAGTACCGGCAAGCCAGACAGGTTGCCGATGACCGTCGACGGCGCTGCGCGCCACTGAGCGTAGGGCGACGCGGCTGGAATGCCTTGCGCGTCAATGCTTTGACACCCGCGTCGACGCGCACGCGGTTCATCCTGCGTTACCCGTGAAGGCAAAAATACCGTGCTACATTTCACACTTCTTCGCAGTACTGATTGACTAATCCATTACGGATTGGTTCGTGTTTCGTCGTGTGCCAGGGGGCAGTACGTGCAGCGCAGTACCATTCACCAGATTGTCCGCAGTGCCAGCGGCGAGAGCCAGCCGGCCCGACAGTTGTATGACATCGACCGCATCCAGGCCGCATTCGCGCAGGCGCGCGAACGCGAGCGCGGCATTTCCCTGCTGATGCTGTCCACCGCCGATGGCCGCGCCGTGGCCGAGGATTCGGCACTGGACGTGGACGGGCGCCGCCTCGCCGCGATGGCCAACTCGTTCCTCACCCTGGGTGAGACCGTCTCGCGCGAACTGGCGCTGAGCGAAGCCGACTACGCCACCATCTGTACGCGCCAGGGCAACGTGGTGCTGATCCGCATCCAGGGCGACAAGCCGCTGACCCTCACCGCCGTGGGCGCACATGCGCTCAACATGGCCGTGCTGCTGTTCCATGCGCGCGAATGCGCCACCCGTCTTGAAGCCGTGCTGCGCGCTCGCGCCGCCTGATCGTCCTCTTTCTGCAGTGCCTTCGGACGGGTCTTCGGCCTGTCTACCTCTTTGCCTGACTCACAAGGATTTTCATGTCCAATCTCAATCTGGAAAAGCTCAACGCGGTCGCCGGTTTCGTCGGCGCGRCCCTGGTCGACAGTGATAGCGGCATGGCCCTGGCCACCGTCGGCGGCGGCAATATCAACCTGGAACTGGCCGCGGCCGGCAACACCGACGTGGTGCGCACCAAGCGTCGCGTGGCCGAGCAGCTGGGCCTGGCCGACAGCATCGAAGACATCCTGATCAGCCTGGGCACCCAGTACCACCTGATCCGCCCGCTGGAGAGCAACCCGGTGCTGTTCCTGTACGTGATCATGGACCGCGCCAAGGCCAATCTGGCGATGTCGCGGCACGAACTGAAGGCCTTCGAAAAGACCCTGGACTTCAGCTGATCGATGCATGTCCCGTGCGGCGCAGGCCGCGCGGGATCTCCGCGCCGCAGCGTGCCCAAGGCATGCGATGACCGGCCGCTTTGGCACCCCCATGAAAACCCCCATGCGTACCTTCCAGATCGCCTCGATCGGGCTCGATCTGTTGCACCAGACCCGGCTCAAGCTGGCCAGCTCGATGCTGCTCGCCGAGCGCTTGGACGTGGCCCTGCAGGCGTGGTCCGCGCAGACCGTGGACCTGCTGGTGATCGGCCTGGACCATGCCGCCGGCGCCGGTGCGCTTGCCCAGGCGCGTGCGCAGGGCGTACCGACGTTGGTCATCGCGCGCCGCTTCGATGCCAGCGCGCGCGGTGAACTGCCGCACGGCGCCACCGTCCGCGATCTCAACGAACAGCTCTCCACGCTGCTGCTGGCCGCACCGGAGGCGACTGCTTCGGCGCAGGGCACGCCGCTGCTGCTGCAGCTGGCCCAACACGGTGCACCGTCGACCGGCATGCACCTGCTGCAACGCGGTGCGATGACGCTGCTGGTCGACCCGGGCACACGCAGCATCGCCCTGCCCGCGTCCACCACGCTGGCCGAGGTGGCCGCGCAACTGGACGATGCGACCTGGTCGCCGACCGCCATCGATGCGCAGACCTTCCAGCATCAGTACGCGTATCGACTGCCGCAGCGGCATTCGTTCGAAGCGCTGTTTTTCTGCATTGCCCGCCATCGTCCCGAACTGCTGCCCGCAGCGGCCGGGCAGGCCTCGCTGCGGCTGCGCCAATGGCCCGACCTCAATGCCGAGGATGTGCCCGGCCACTGGCTGCTGCCGATCGCGCGCCTGCACGCGCGCCCGTGGCGTGCCAGCGCGTTGGCCGGTGCCTGTGGCATACCGCACGACACCGCCCAGTTGCTCTTTTCGGCCGCCCTTGCCAGTGGCCTTGCCTTGACCGAGGAAGCCCCCGTGACCCGTTCTGAACGCCGCGGCGACACCACCGATTCACGCTTCTTCTCCTGGGTGGCGCGACGCTTCGGCCTCACCTTGTTCCAGGGAGCCGCATCATGAGCCAGCCCGCCAACAAGCTGGTTTTCGTCGGTGGCATGGGCGCGGGCAAGACCACCGCGGTACGCGCGATCTCCGATGTCGAGCCGGTCAGCACCGAAATGCCGCTGAGCGAAGACGCGTACGGTGACAAGGTCGAAACCACGGTGGCGCTGGACTACAGCTCGATCGAGCTGGACGACGGCGAACTGCTGCACATCTACGGGGTGCCCGGCCAACGCTACCTGGATTTCATGTGGCCGATGGTCTGCGAAGGCGCGTTGGGGGTGATCGTGCTGGTCAGCGCGCGCCACCCCGAGCCGATCGCTTCAACGGTGGAACTGCTGAACGAGTTCTCGCGGATCGCGCCGCAGGCCAGCCTGGCGGTGGGCATCACCCGCACCGACGAACATCCCGAGCTGCTGGTGCCCGACGTGCGGCAGGCGCTGTTGGATGCCGGTTTCCGCCTGCCGGTGATGCGCGTGGATGCGCGCTCGGCCACGCAGGTGACGTTCCTGGTGAAGTCGTTGTTGTCGTATCGGTACGCGCAGACGCAGTAACGCTCGCAAGCGGGCCCTGTCGGGCGGAAGGGCGATGCGGGAAATGGTGCCGGCACCCGGATTCGAACTGGGGACCTACCGCTTACAAGGCGGTTGCTCTACCAACTGAGCTATGCCGGCAAAGGCACGGCGAGCGGCATGGGCCGTCGCGGAGCACGAATTCTAGCGCAACCGCGCACAGTCCAGCGAGCGCTGCTGGGCCGCGCCGCTGCGTTGGCGCACCGCACCGGGGTCGGCCTGATCGGCGAGGGTCGCATCCAACCACCACTGCGCGCTGCCATCACCGCCGCTGGCGACCATGCGGGCGTTGAAGCCGGCGGCGCTGAGTGCGGCCATGCGGCGTTCGGCGCCCTCGCGGTTGCGGTACTGGCCCAGGGCGATGGCGTTGGTCTCTTCGCCTTGGGCAATGATGTAGTAATCGCTCACCCCGGCCGCCACGATCCGCTTGACCGTGGCTTGTGCCTCGTCGCGGCTGGCGGCGGCTGGCAGCAGCACCCGGTAGCGGGTAGCCCCGGCATCGGCGATCTCACGCAGGCGGGTACTGCGCAGTGATGCACCGGCCTTGGCCTGCGCGGCCTGGGCGGCGGCACGGTCGGCGAAGGGCCCCAGGCTCACGCATTGCGCCGGCGCGGCGGCGACCGGCGTGGGAGCAGCCGCAGGTGCGACAGCCGGCGCAGGGGTTGGCGGGACCACGGCAGGTGTCGACGTCGGTGCCGGCGCTGCAGTCACGCTGGCGGTCGCCGGCTCGGTGATGGCCGCAGCGGGCGTGGCGACCGGCGCCGGCGCCGGCGTCGGCTCGGGCGTCACATCATCCAATGCCTGGGTTGGCGCGGCCGCCACCCTGGCGGCCGGCGGCGGACTACCGGTGGTCGGCAGCAACTGCAGCTGCGCCACGCCGGTAGTCGGGGCGGGCGCGGCCGGCACCGGGTCGCCACGCAACATCCACCACAACGCCACCCCCAGGTTGAGGATGGCCAGCACGACGATCAGGGCACGGGTCAGCATGCGGGGATCCTACCCTGCGTCCGCAGGCTGGTGCACGGCCCAGCGCGCCAGGCCATCGAGCACCAGCGCCGGCTGGAAGTGCGCATCCACCAGCAGCGGCATCAAGGCCGGTGCGCCACCGCCATGCACCAGCAGTGTCGGCATGCTGCCCAGCAGCTCGGCCGCCTGCAGGCGGCTGCGTTCGATCAATGCCACCGCCGCCCCGTCGCAGCCGGAGGCCAGAGCATCGGCGGTGTCATTGGCGAACTCGCTGTAGTCCCCGCCCGTGGCCGGCAGCTGCACCGCACGCGCATGCAGCGCTTCGCGCATGGTGGTGGGCGAGGCCGCGATGCGGCCGCCGCGATGCAGCCCGTCGGCGTCGAGCAGATCGATGGTCAATGCCGTGCCGACACCGGCCACCACCACCGCTTCGCCACGTTCGGCCACGGCCAGCAGGCCCAGGAAGCGATCCACGCCGAACTTCCCTGGGTCGGCGTAGGCCACCTGCACCCCGGCATAGCGCGCCTGCGTGCGCGCCACCCGAACCTGTTGAAAGCGCCCCTGCAGGATCGCCAGCATGCTGCGCGTCAGGGCGGGCGCGGCAACGCTGGCCACATAGGCCACCCCGCCACTGGGCAGCGCCTGCAGCGCGTCGGCGGGCATTGCTTCGGCACCGTGCGGCCAGGCCTGCACATCGCCGGCACGCGCACCCTGCAACGGTGCGAACTTGAACCGGGAATTGCCCAGGTCGAACAACCAGTCGCTCATTGCGCCCTCACGCTGACTTCGCCGGCATGCACATGCTGCTCCACGCCATCGATTCGCACGCGCAGCGCGCCATCTTCGGCCAGCCCCAGCGCGACGCCTTCGCGCCACTGTCCGCCCTGCTCCACGCGCACGGTCTTGCCCTGCAGCAGGTCCAGTTCGGCATAGCGCGGCAGGAACGGCGCCAGCCCCTGCGCATCGAAGGTTTCCAGCGCCGGCAACAGCCGCGCCAGCACGGCGGCCACCACGGTATTGCGGTCTACCGGCGCGCCGGCCAGGGTGTCCAGGTCGATCCACGGCTGGGCGATCTGCGCCGCCGATGCCGCCGGCATGTGGACGTTGATGCCGATACCGATCACCGCGCGCGCCGGGCCGGCATATTCGCCGCCGCCCTCGGCCAGCAGGCCGACCAGCTTGCGTCCGTCCACCATCAGATCGTTCGGCCACTTCAACCCTGCCTGCACGTAGCCCAGGTCGTGCAGCGCCTCGGCCACCGCGATGCCGGCCACCAGGCTCAGGCCGCTCAGGCGGACCAGGCCACCGGAGAACAGGCGCAGCACCGACAGGTAGACGTTGGCGGCCAGTGGCGAGGCCCAGGTCCGGCCGCGACGGCCACGGCCGCCGGTCTGGCGCTCGGCCAGCAGGACGCGAACGCCCTGTTCAGGCGCGCTGCAGCGCAGCAATTCAGCGTTGGTGGAGTCCACAGTCCAGGCGACCTGCAGCGACTGCAGCAGGGCCTGGGTGACCTTGGGCAAGCCGGCGCGGATGGTCTCCGGTTCCAGCAGGTCCAACGGCCGGGTAAGCCCATAGCCCTCACCGGCGCGCCCTTCGACTTCCACGCCGGCCGCCCTAAGTCCTTGAATCCGCTTCCAAATTGCAGCCCGGGTCTGGCCCAGTTCGCGGGCCAGGGCATCGCCGGACAGGCGTCCGGCGCCCAGTTTGGCCAGCAGTTGGCGGTCGTCCACGGCAGCTTCCATCAGGTGATCGGGAAAATTATGCGGGAAAGCCCGATCCGCTGCCTGCCGGAGGGCTTCCAATCGCGGCGCTGAATCGGGCTAGAATCGAAAGCTGACCCGCCTTCCGGATGTCGACGATGCGCCCGTTCGCCCATTGCCTGATCCTGCTGATGGCCCCCTTGGCCGCGCACGCTTCCGATGCGCTGACCAGCACGGGGCGGGGCGGCTGCGTGTATTCGCCGGCCGAAAGCGAGCGCACCGCGCCTGCAGCCGCACCGGCGGCACGTGCGCCTGCGGCCAAGCCCAGCGCCGCCAGCGGCGGCAGCACGGGTGGCGGCGGCAGCGATGACGACGTGCTGCCGCGCCTGCGCGCGCCGAAGTGGCACAGCTTCCTGCCGGGCATGTTCCGCTGATCGAACGTATGTGGGGCTGGTTGCGGCGCACGCCGCGCGCCATTGATGCAGACCTGTGGCAGCAAAGTTGCCAACGCGCCGCGTGGCTGCGCGGACTGGACGGGGAAYGCCGCGAGCGTCTGCACACCCTGAGTGCGCGCTTCCTGCACGAAAAAACCATCAGCCCGGTCGGCAACCTGCAGTTGGACGAAGGCGACGGCGTACTGCTGGCCGCGTTGTGCTGCCTGCCGTTGCTGGAACTGGGTGAGGTTGGCCTGCGCGGCTGGTCGCAGCTGATCGTCTATCCCGATGCCTTCCGGGTGCAGCGCAGCCATGTCGATGCCGCCGGCGTGCTGCATGAGTGGGATGACGAGCTCATCGGCGAATCCTGGGACAGCGGCCCGCTGATCCTGTCGTGGGCCGATATCCAGGCCGACATCGCCGATCCGCATGCCGGCTACTGCGTGGCCGTGCACGAGATGGCGCACAAGATCGACGCACTGGACGGCGCCATCGATGGCACCCCGCCGCTGCCGCGCGACTGGCAGCGGCAATGGGCCAGGGATTTCCAGACCGCCTACGACGCGTTCTGCGCGCAGGTCGATCGCGGCCGCGACACGTTGATCGATCCGTATGCGGCCGAAGCCCCGGAAGAATTCTTCGCGGTGGTCACCGAGTACCACTTCTCCGCGCCGGATCTGCTGCAGCAGGAGATGCCGACGGTTGCCGCGCATCTGCGCCGTTTCTACGGCGAGCCGCCGGGCCTGGCGGACAACCACCAACCGTCATCCGCTGCCCTGCACGTCACCACGCCCCGGTAGGCATCGACCGTTGGTCGATGCAATGTCCGGAACTGACGGACCTTACGGCCCGGGCGGCAGCTTCACTTCGAAACGCGCACCGCCCAGTTCGGGCGAACGCTTGACCTGCAGTTCGCCACGGTAATCCTTGATCAGGTCCTGCACGATCGACAGGCCGATGCCGTGGCCCTGTACGCGCTCGTCGCCGCGCACGCCACGCTGCAGAACCTTGGCAACGTCCTCCGGGGCAATGCCCGGGCCATCATCATCCACCGACAGCACCAGCCCGGCACGCCGTGCGCCCGGCGCCGGCAACGGCTTGGCGGTGAGCAGCACACGACGGTTGGCCCACTTGAAGGCGTTCTCCAGCAGGTTGCCGAGCAGCTCCTGAAGATCGCCCGGTTCGCCATGGAAGCGCGCGGCTTCATCGATATCGAATTCGCACAGCACGCCCTTGCCGGCGTAGACCTTCTCCAGCCCGCGCACAATCTCTTCGGCGTTGGACTCGATCGGCAGCGGCGCCGAGAACAGCTTGTGGCCCGACGAAGCCGCGCGCGCCAACTGGTAGGACACCAGGTTGTTCATGCGCCGTAGCTGCACGTCGAATTCCTGCCGCAGGTCCTGGTCCTGCGCGCCGCTGTCCAGTTGGGTGCGCAGCACCGCCAGCGGTGTTTTCAGGCTGTGCGCGAGGTCGGCCAGGGTGTTGCGCTGGCGCTCGAGGTTTTCGCGCTCGCTTTCGATGAAGGCGTTGATGCTGTCGGTGAGCGGCTCCAACTCACGCGGGTGGCGCTCGCTCATGCGCGCGGTTTCGCCACGCTGCACCTTGGTCAGTTCGGTGATCACGCGCCGCATCGGGCGCAGGCTCCACTGCAGGATCACGGTCTGCAGCATCAGCAGGATCAGGCCGGCACCGCCCATCCAGAACCAAACGCGGCCACGGAAGACGCGCAGCTGCGCGCCAAGCGCGCGCGAGTCTTCCATCACATAGATGGTGTACGGAAATTCAGTGGTTGGATCGGCTTCGGCATCCCAGACCAGGCCCATGCCATAGCGATACACCGAGCCCTGGCTGCCATCGATCTGGACCATCGGCAGGGGGCCTTCAAACACCTCCCGCAGCGGCGCCAGCAGGCCGGCGCTCGGCAGCATCGGCCCTTCGGCCGACAACGAGTTGCCTTTGCCTTCGGGCATCACGACCTGCAGGTAGAGGCCGCTGCCGGGCATGTCGAAGCGCGGATCCGGTGGCTGCTCGCGGATGTACAGCGAGCGGTCACGGGTGAAGTCGATCCCGGCCGCGTATGCCCGGGCGTAGTTTTTCAGGCGCTCCTGGAGGTTGGCGCGCGCCGTATCGGCGAAGGCCGCATCCAGCGCGTAGCCGGCGATGGCCAGGAACGCGACCAGGCCCACCGAGGCGGCCAGCAACTGGCGCGCCTGCAGGGAGCGCGGCCGCCAGCGTTTGAAGAACCACAGACGGCCTGACATCGTTCAATCGCCCTGCAGGGCTCAGCCCTCGTTGCGCGGAATCGCGAAACGGTAACCGCGGCCACGCACGGTTTCGATCGGCTTGAGTTCGCCATCGGCGTCGAGCTTCTTGCGCAGGCGACCGATGAACACTTCCAGCACGTTGGAATCGCGATCGAAATCCTGCTGATAGATGTGCTCGGTGAGGTCGGCCTTGGAGACCAGTTCACCGGCATGCATCATCAGGTATTCGAGCACCTTGTACTCATAGCTGGTGAGGTCCACGTTGCTGCCGCTGACGCTGACCGTCTGCGCGGCAAGATCCAGCGCGACCGGGCCGCATTCCAGCGTCGGCTTGCTCCAGCCAGCGGCGCGGCGCAGCAGCGCGTTGACGCGGGCCAGCAGTTCTTCGACATGGAACGGCTTGACCAGGTAGTCGTCGGCGCCCTGCTTGAGGCCCTCGACCTTGTCCTGCCAGCTCGAGCGTGCGGTGAGGATCAGCACCGGGAATTTCTTGCCCTCGTCGCGCAGCGCCTTGATCAGTTCCATGCCCGACATCTTCGGCAGGCCCAGATCGATGATGCCCACGTCGAACGGCACTTCGCGGCCCATGTACAGACCTTCCTCACCGTCCTGCGCGGCATCGACGGCAAAGCCTTCGCGCTTGAGCCGGGCTGCCAGTGTTTCCCGCAGCGGGGCTTCGTCTTCGACCAGAAGGATACGCATGAACTCTCCCTAGTGTCCTGGGTATGGCCTGAGGCCAGTGGAATACAGATGATTACGGACAACTATCCCTGTTCAGGGGTTATCGCCGCGTAGTGAAGACATATCCGATCGTGGTGCGCGGGGCTGTGAACGTGCCGGCGCGGGGTCGTCCATGTAGCGGACCCGACCGCGGTCGTCCATGTATTTGACCCGGTTGATGTCGCGACCGTCGTAGGGCACCCGCTCGGCACCCAGGATGTGGCCGCCGGTGGTGCGCTGGACGCGGCGGACCGCATCGGACAGCGACCGTTCCGGCGGTGCGCCCCGGGAGGCCCGGATCATCTCGGCGCGTGCCGGATCATGCTCCTGTGCCGATGCACTGCCGATGGCGGCAGCGGCGCCCGTCGCCAGCAGGGCGAGGACGGCAAGACGGCGGTGGCAGGTCACGGAGAACATCGGTCTGATCCTAGCGGAGCGCGGCTAAACGTTCAAAAGTTGTGAATCGGCAACCGCCAGCATCAGCCGGCGTTTTACAAATCCTTAGCGAATTCTTGGGTTTATGCAGTGAATCCGGTCTGAACTTTTCCGATTGGGCCCCCACTCCGTTCATCTAAGTGAACATTGGCGGCTAAAGTGGGCCCCTTGTCAAGCAGACAAGGTGACGCGGCTCACGCAGCGACGCGTTCGGCCTGGGCRCGGGTGATCGCCAGCGCCTGCTCGATCAGGTCCCAATCGGCGCCAGCGCGATGCGCGCCTTCGCTGAGCACCTGCCGGAACGCCCGGCCGCCCGGCTGGCCGTGGAACAGGCCGAGCAGGTGGCGGGTGATGTGCTTGAGGGCCAGGCCGCGGCCGAGCTGCTCCTCGATGTAGGGACGCATGGCGCGCAGCAGTGCCTCGCGCGGCTGCAGCGCCGCACCGGTCTGGGCCGCCTCGAGCTGATGCAGCACGTAGGGGTCGTGGTAGGCGGCACGGCCCAGCATGACCCCGTCCAGCGCGGGCAGCTGGGCCTGCGCGGCCTCGACCGTGGCCAGACCGCCGTTGAGCACGATCTGCAGCGCCGGGCGGTCGGCCTTGAGCCGGTGCGCCCAGTCGTAGCGCAGCGGCGGCACCTCGCGGTTCTCCTTCGGCGACAAGCCCTTCAACCACGCGTTGCGGGCGTGCACGATGAACATCGCGCTACCGGCGTTGGCAGATTGATCGACGAAGTTGACGAAGGTTTCGTAGTCGTTGTCCTCATCAACACCCAATCGGCACTTGACCGTGACCGGGATGTCGACCGCAGCGACCATGGCCGCCACGCACTGGGCCACCAGCACCGGCTCGCGCATCAGGCAGGCACCGAAGCGCCCGGCCTGGACCCGATCAGAGGGGCAACCGCAGTTGAGATTGACCTCGTCGTAGCCCCAGTCCTGGGCGATGCGCGCCGCCTGCGCGAGGAGGATCGGATCGCTGCCGCCCAGCTGCAGCGCCAGCGGATGCTCGCTGCCGTCGAACCCGAGCAGGCGCTCGCGATCGCCGTGGATCACCGCGTTGGCGTGGACCATCTCGGTGTACAGCCGTGCGCCCGGTGCCAGCAGCCGGTGGAAGTACCGGCAATGGCGGTCGGTCCAGTCCATCATGGGGGCCACGCACAGGCGGATCTGCTCGGAATTCAATGTTTTCATGCACTTAAGACGATATAGGGATACACAGTTACACCCGATTTTTCCCGGTTTTGCCCGGTAATTCCCAATCAGCTGTAGCATTTTTGTGCCAGCGATGGATTGGCACAACATGGAATGGCACAACGATGGCAACGCTGCAAAACCGCAACGGCCGCTGGCGCGCAATGGTGCGCCGCAAGGGCCACAAAGACCAATACCGCACCTTCCCAACCAAAACTGCCGCCAAGACCTGGGCGGAACGCATCGAGCGCGAGCAGGCCGACTACGAGGCTCGCGGCGGTACACCCGGCGAGAACCTGACCATCGATCAGCTGATCGACTGGCGGACCGATGAACTGGCCTCGGTGAAGGCGCTTGGCGCTACCCAAGCAGGCAACCTCAGCCGCATCCGTGAGGGTTTAGGCACCATCGTGGCCCGAAACCTGACGGCCACCGATGTGATCGAG
>NZ_JBFULO010000055.1:0-14980 GCF_054049855.1 Stenotrophomonas sp. P5_B8
TCACCGAGCAGGTCGTGTCCGAAGACTTCGGTGGCGACACCCAGATGGTCGAGATCTCGGCCAAGGCTGGCCTGGGTATCGACGACCTGCTCGAGGCGATCTCGGTCCAGGCCGAACTGCTGGAACTGAAGGCCGTGGCCGACGGCCGCGCCAGCGGCGTGGTCATCGAGTCCTCGCTGGACAAGGGCCGTGGCCCGATCGCCACCGTGCTGGTGCAGCAGGGTTCGCTGAAGAAGGGCGACTACCTGGTCTGCGGTATCCAGTACGGCCGCGTGCGCGCCCTGTTCGACGAAACCGGCGCTCAGCCGGAGCAGGCGGGTCCGTCGATCCCGGTGCAGGTGCTGGGTCTGTCCGGCGTGCCGGATGCCGGCGATGACTTCGTCGTTGTCGAAGACGAGCGTCTGGCCAAGGACGTCGCGCAGCAGCGCGAAATCAAGCGCCGTGAATCGCGCCTGGTGCAGTCTGCCGGCAGCCGCATGGAAGACATCATGGCGACCCTGGGCAAGGGCGATGGCCAGCAGGTGCTGAACCTGGTGATCAAGGCCGACGTGCAGGGGTCGGTGCAGGCACTGAGCCAGGCACTGGTCGCGCTGTCCAACGAAGACATCCGCATCAACGTGATCCACTCCGGCGTGGGCGGCATCACCGAGTCCGATGCCAACTCCGCGGTTGCTTCCAAGGCCACCGTCATCGGCTTCAACGTGCGTGCCGATGCCTCCGCGCGTCGCATCATCGAATCCAATGGCGTGGACCTGCGTTACTTCTCGATCATCTATGACGTGATCGATCAGGTGAAGCAGGTGGCGTCCGGTCTGCTCGGCGTGGAAATCCGCGAAGAGATCATCGGTATCGCCCAGGTCCGCGACGTGTTCCGCAGCTCGAAGTTCGGTGCGGTCGCAGGCTGCATGATCATCGAAGGCACCGTGAAGCGCAGCAAGCCGATCCGCGTCCTGCGCGACAGCGTCGTGGTCTTCGAAGGCGAGCTGGAATCGCTGCGCCGCTTCAAGGAAAACGTCGAGGAAGTTCGCAACGGTACCGAATGCGGTATCGGCGTGAAGGCCTACAACGACGTCAAGCCGGGCGACCAGATCGAGTGCTTCGAGCGAATCGAAGTGCCGCGCACCCTGTAATGTTCCAGGCCGGACCGCTTCGCGCGGTCCGGCTTTTTCGCTTACGTACCACCCTTCAAGACGAGTCCGCCTACCGTGCCAAAGACCTTCCATCGAACCGACCGTGTTTCCGCCCAGATCCGCCGCGAACTGGGGACGCTCGTGCACAACGCCGTGCGTGTACACGGCCTGCCTTCGGTGAGCGTCTCCGACGTGGAAATCACCCGTGACATGGCGCATGCCAAGATCTTCGTCACCGCGCTGATGCCCGAACGTTCGGTAGAAGCCATGAAGGGCCTGAAGGAACTGGCCTGGGAGCTGCGGATGGAGCTGGCGCGTGCCATGAAGCTGCGCCATGTGCCCGAGCTGCACTTCCACTACGATGATTCGGTGGATCGCGGCGAGCGCATCGACAACATCCTGCGTGACCTGCCCGATACGCTGGCGGCTGAAAAAAGCCGACAGCCCGAGGACGACGCAGAGGATGGCGACGCGGACGAAAGCGACAAGAAATCTGATTGATGGACCAACAGCCCGCAAGGGCTGTTGTCTTATGGGACGGTGCCCGGGTCGACAACGACCGCACCGTCGACCGCCGGGACTGCCGGCAGCGCCAGATGGCGCCGATTGAAACCACGACATGGCATCCCGAATCACATTCCGTCGCCTGGACGGCATTCTGCTGCTCGACAAGCCGGGCGGCATGAGCTCCAACGCCGCGCTGCAGATCGCGCGGCGCCTGTACCGCGCCGAGAAGGGCGGCCACACCGGCAGCCTGGACCCGCTGGCGACCGGCCTGCTGCCGCTGTGCTTCGGCGAGGCCACCAAGATTGCCGGCCTGCTGCTGGGCTCGGCCAAGGCCTACGACGCCGAGGTGGTGCTGGGCCAGACCACCGATACCGACGACGCCGATGGCGCGGTGCTGCGCGAACGGTCGGTCCCGCCGATCAGCGCCGAAGCGCTGGAGGCCGCGCTGGTACCGCTGAAGGGGCGCATCCTGCAGCGCGCGCCGATCTACTCAGCGCTCAAGCAGGGCGGCGAACCGCTGTACCTGAAGGCGCGCCGCGGCGAGGTCATCGAGGCGCCGGAGCGCCAGGTGGAGGTGCACGCCATCGAGGTACTGGAGCAGCAACCGACCCGTCTGCGCCTGCGCGTGACCTGCGGTTCAGGCACCTATATCCGCAGCCTGGCCCGCGACCTCGGGGAAACCCTGGGCTGTGGGGCACACATCGCCGGCCTGCGTCGGCTGTGGGTGGACCCCTTCCGCGACGTGCCGATGGTGTCCCTGGACACCCTGCGGACTCTGGTGGAGCAGGGCGACGAAGCCGCCATCGATGCGCTGCTGCTGCCGCTGGACGCGGGCCTGGCGCACTATCCACGGGTCACCCTGGATGCTGAACAGACCCCGCGCTTCTGCGTGGGCCAGCGCCTGCGCGACCCGGCCTGGGCCCAGGGCACGGTGGTGGTATACGGTCCGGACGAGGCCATCCAGGGCCTGGGCCAGGTCGACGAGAATGGCCGGCTGGCACCGCAGCGGCGCTTCAACCTGGCCGGCCAGGGCTGACCCCGGCGCAGCCGGTCCTTGTCCCGGACGGCTGCGCCCGTTACAATTTCGCGGCCTTTTCAGGCTTCCCGCGTTCTGCGGGTTCATCCTTTCGTTCACGGCGAGTCACGCGGTACGTCAATGGGACGTTTCTGCGGGCCACGCATCCAAGAGAAAATAAAATGTCGATCGACACCCAGAAAGTCATTGAAGACAACAAGCGCAGCGCCACCGACACCGGCTCCCCGGAAGTCCAGGTCGCTCTGCTGACCGCCCGCATCGAACTGCTGACCGGCCACTTCAAGACCCACAAGAAGGATCACCACAGCCGCCGCGGTCTGCTGCAGATGGTCAACCGCCGCCGCAGCCTGCTCGACTACCTGAAGAAGAAAGACGCTCCGCGTTACAAGGCCCTGATCGAAAAGCTCGGCCTGCGTCGCTAAGCACGAACCCCCACCGCGGCGCAGGAATGCGCCGCGGTTTTGTTTTGGCAGTACCGCATCAAACGTATGGGCCGGACAACCGGTCACCCGTCGGCGGCAAGGGTCGCCCGCGGTCCATTGAAGAAAGCATCATCCAAGGAAACCCCCGTGGCAAAAATCACCAAAACCTTCCAGTACGGCAAGCACACCGTCACGCTTGAAACCGGCGAAATCGCCCGTCAGGCCGGCGGTGCCGTCATCGTCAAGTTCGACGACACCGTGCTGCTGGTCTCCGCCGTTGCCGCCAAGAGCGCGCGTGAGGGCCAGGACTTCTTCCCCCTGACCTGCGACTATCAGGAGAAGTTCTACGCAGGTGGCCGTATCCCGGGCGGTTTCTTCAAGCGCGAAGGCCGCGCGACCGAAAAAGAGACGCTGATTTCGCGCCTGATCGATCGCCCGATCCGTCCGCTGTTCCCGGAAGACTACAAGAACGAAGTGCAGATCATCGCCACGGTGATGTCGCTGAACCCGGACATCGATGGTGACATCGCTGCCCTGATCGGTGCCTCGGCTGCGCTGTCGCTGGCCGGCACCCCGTTCAAGGGTCCGATCGCCGCCGCCAAGGTGGGTTACAAGAACGGTGAGTACATCCTCAACCCGACCGTGACCGAACTGAAGGATTCGGAGCTGGAACTGGTTGTCGCCGGTACCGCCAACGCCGTGCTGATGGTCGAATCCGAAGCCGCGCTGCTGTCCGAAGAGGTGATGCTGGGCGCTGTGACCTTCGGTCACCGCGAAATGCAGAAGGTCATCCACGCGATCAACGAACTGGTCGTGGAAGCCGGCACCAAGCCGTCGACCTGGGAAGCCCCGGCCAAGAACGACGTGCTGATCAGCGCCCTGCAGGAAGCCATCGGCCCGCGTCTGGGCGAAGCCTTCCAGGTGCGCGACAAGCTGCAGCGCCGTGACGCCATCTCGGCGATCAAGAAGGACGTGGTCGAGTCGCTGGCTGGCCGCGTGGCCGCCGAAGGCTGGAACCCGGCCGAGCTGTCGAAGGAATTCGGCGAGCTGGAATACAGCACCATGCGCAACTCGGTGCTGGACACCAAGGTCCGCATTGACGGCCGTGCGCTGGACACCGTCCGCCCGATCGCCGTGAAGACCGGCATCCTGCCGCGTACCCATGGTTCGGCGCTGTTCACCCGCGGTGAAACGCAGGCCATCGTGACCATCACCCTGGGCACCGCCCGTGATGGCCAGGTCATCGATGCCGTGTCCGGTGAGTACAAGGACAACTTCCTCTTCCATTACAACTTCCCCCCCTACTCGGTGGGCGAGACCGGCCGCATGATGGGCCCGAAGCGTCGCGAAATCGGCCACGGCCGCCTCGCCAAGCGCGGCGTGCTGGCAGTGATGCCGTCGCTGGAAGCCTTCCCGTACACCATCCGCGTGGTCTCGGAAATCACCGAATCCAACGGCTCCTCGTCGATGGCTTCGGTCTGCGGTTCGTCGCTGGCCCTGATGGACGCCGGCGTGCCGGTCAAGTCGCCGGTGGCCGGTATCGCCATGGGTCTGGTCAAGGAAGGCGAGCGCTTCGTCGTCCTGTCCGACATCCTGGGTGACGAAGATCACCTGGGTGACATGGACTTCAAGGTTGCCGGTACCGMTGAGGGCATCTCCGCCCTGCAGATGGAYATCAAGATCGAMGGCATCACCGAAGAGATCATGAAGCAGGCACTGCAGCAGGCCAAGGCGGGCCGTCTGCACATCCTGGGCGAAATGGCCCATGGCCTGACCGCGCCGCGTCAGGAGCTGTCGGACTACGCGCCGCGCCTGCTGACCATCAAGATCCACCCGGACAAGATCCGCGAAGTGATCGGCAAGGGTGGTTCCACCATCCAGGCCATCACCAAGGAAACCGGCACCCAGATCGACATCCAGGATGACGGCACCATCGTCATCGCCTCGGTCAATGCCATCGCTGCACAGGCCGCCAAGGCCCGCATCGAGCAGATCACCTCGGACGTCGAGCCGGGCCGCATCTACGAAGGCAAGGTCGCCAAGATCATGGACTTCGGTGCGTTCGTCACCATCCTGCCGGGCAAGGATGGCCTGGTGCACGTGTCGCAGATCTCCAGCGACCGCGTCGAGAAGGTCGGCGACGTGCTTAAGGAAGGCGATGTGGTCAAGGTCAAGGTGCTGGAAGTGGACAAGCAGGGCCGTATCCGCTTGTCGATGAAGGCCGTCGAAGAAGGCGAAGGCGCGGTTGCAGAATAATCGGCAACGCCGACGACGCTGTAGCTGAGGACCGTTGGTCCTCAGGCTTTCGAACAGAAAAAGCGGGCTTCGGCCCGCTTTTTCTTTGCCTGCGGCTGCGCGCCATGCGTGGACGCATCGGATCCCCGGGATGCGGACGCATGCCCCGCAGTTGACTGTGTTTTACCCGGCATGGTGTCCGACAAGACCCCTCACGCAGGCGCGGTGGTGTCTGCAGGACAGGTTTGCAGGACTCGCCGTACAAACCCATTCCCGCCCCCTGCGGGTCTGCTAACGTGGCCTCGCCTTCAACCGGGAGTTCGCATGTTCCGTCATTCCGTGGCCGTGCTCGCCGTGCTGATTGCCAGCCTTCTACCGCGTGCCGCATCTGCTGCGGAATCGGCACCCAGGGTGATCGGCGCGTATTACCCCGGCGGTTCGGCCGAGCGCTATCCGGTCGAGCGCATCCCGGCCGACACGCTGACCCACCTGTTCTACGCGTTTGCCACCATCGAGCAGGGGCAGTGCGTGGTCGGATCACAGGCCGAGGCGCACTTCAGGGCACTGGCCACGCTCAAGCGTGCGCACCCCAAGCTGCACACGCTTATCTCCATCGGCGGCTGGAACGCCGGTGGTTTCTCCGATGCCGCGCTGACCGCCGACAGCCGCACGCGCTTCGTGGCCTCCTGTGTGGCGCTGTTCTTCGAACGCCATCGCGGCAGTTTCGACGGCGTGGATATCGACTGGGAATTTCCGATGTCTGGCGGTCCAGCCGACATCGCCCACCGCCCGGAAGACCGCCGCAACATGACCCTGCTGGTGCAGGAGTTCCGCCGTCAGCTCGATGCGGTCGGCAAGCCGCGCGCGCAGTCACTGCTGCTCACGGCCGCGCTGCCGGCCGGTCGCGTGCAGACCGACGGCCCTTATGACCCGGCGCTCAGCTATGACGTGAAGGCACTCGCCAGCGCGCTCGATTTCATCAATCTGATGAGCTATGACATGGGCACCGGCTTCTCCAAGGTGTCCACTTTCAACGCGCCCTTGCGGGAAGTGCCGACCGATCCGATGGACCCGGCGCTGCGCCGCTGGAACAACGTCGAAGGCGCGGTGCAGTACTACCAGCAGCACGGTGTACCCGCCGACAAGCTGGTGCTGGGCGTGCCGTTCTACGGGCGCGGTTTCCGTGTCACCACCGACGCGGGTGAGGGGCTGTACCAGCCTTATAGCGCGCCGTTCGATGCCGGCGACTGGCGGCGCATCCGCAGCGACTTCCTCGACCAGCCGGGCTGGCAGCGGCATTGGCACCCGGTGGCGCAGACGCCATGGCTGTACAACCCGGCCGAGCGCATCTTCATCAGCTACGAAGACCCGACCTCGATCGGTGTGCGCGCGGCGTACGCCAAGCAGGCGCAGCTGCGCGGCGTGTTCACCTGGGAACTGACCGGCGATGATGCGCAGGGCAGCCTGTTGCAGGCCATGTCCGCGCCGTTCCTGCCTCAGTCCAGGTAACGCGCGACCTCGATCAGGTTGGCGTCGGGGTCGCGGACGTACACGGACAGGATCGGACCGGTCGCGCCAGTGCGCTGCACCGGTCCTTCTTCCACGACCACGCCCTGCGCATCCAGGTGCGCGAGGATCTCCTCCATCGTCGCGTAAGTGATCAGGCACAGGTCCGCCGCGCCCGGCGTGGGGCGATCGGCCTTGGGCTCGAACTCCTTGCCGTGCGCATGCAGGTTGATCTTCTGCATCCCGAAACGCAGGGCCTTGCGCCCCKCACCAACGTCGATGACCTCCATGCCCAGCACGCGCTGGTAGAAGTCGCAGGCGGTGGCGATGTCGGCCACGGTCAGGACAAGGTGGTCGAGGCGGTCGATGTGCAGGTCGGTCATGGCGGCGCGGGCGAGAAGGGGCAAGGCACTGTAGCTGCGCCGTGGCGACTGGGCGGTGATGGGGTGCAATCGGCCACATCCGGCACGGTCTGCGGTGCCCTATGCTTGCCGGCATGGAGACTGTTCGCCTGCTGGACCTGGATATCGATCGCACCCTGCAACAGGTGCGACGCGACGGCGTGGTCCTGCCGGTCACCGGGCTCAGCTGGCGCCTGCTGGACTGCCTGCTCGCCCACGGCGATGCGGTGGTGGACTTCGACACGCTGGCCGCGCAGGTGTGGGCACCGGCGGTGGTTGGTGAGGATGCGATCAGTCAACGGGTGAAGCTGTTGCGACAGGCGCTGGGCGATGACGGCCGTCAGCCACGCTATGTGCGCTCGGTGCGCGGGCGGGGCTATCAGCTGTGCGCGCCGTTGCAGCCGATACGCCCCGAGGCCACCGCCATCGGACCCTCGCGGACACGTCGTTGGATATGGCCCACCGCAGCGATGGCCGCCCTCGTCGCGGCGGGCGTGGTCATCCTGGCATGGCCCACGCGCGCGCCGACCTCGCCGGCCGACCCGGTGCTGGAGCGCGCCACCTATTACGCCGGTATCGGACAGGCCAGCAACAACACGCGCGCCATTGCGCTGTATCGGMAGGCGTTGCAGATCGACCCGGATTCGCGGGTCGCCCGTCGCGGCCTGGCCCGTGCGCTTGCCGCCGATGCCTGCCTGTTCAATGGCAGCCGCGAGCGTGCGGAAGAAGCGCTGGTGCTGGCCGGGCAGGCGCTTCAGGCAGCACCGGACGATGCCGCCGCGTACGCCGCGCGCGGATATGCGCATGACTGCCTCGGGGCAATGCCGCAGGCGATCGCCGATTACCAGCAGGCGCTGCAGCGCGACCCGGACGACGAGCGCACCCGCGCCTCGCTGGCCTATCTGCACCAGGAGCAGGGCCACCTCGCGCTGGCGCTGCAGAACAACCTCGCCTTGCGTGCGCCCGAACGGATCCGCTTCCTGGATGTGCAGGTGGCGCGCGAACTGGAACTGCTCGGCTTCAAGGAGGCCGCCGCACGCCGCCACGAGCGCAATTTCCAGCTGTATCCGGATAACGTGTTCGCCAACATCGCCTGGCCCCGCACGCTGCTGGCCATGGGTGAGCCGGGCAGGGCGGGCGCGGTCCTGGAGCAGGCCCTGGCGCGCGGCACCCCGCATCCTGAACTGCTGCGGCTGCAGGGCGAAATGCGGTTGCTGGAAGATGACCGCGCGGGTGCCGCGCAGGCCTTCGAGCGCAGCCGCCAACTGCGTCCACAGCAGTCGATGGGGCAGACGCTGGCCGGGCTGCACGGCGTCGAAGCGGCCACGCCCGACTGGATCGCCGCGCGCCTGCGTGCACTGCACGGGCAGGCTGACGATGGCTGGTCGGACACCGCGCTGGAACGTGCGCTGCTGCACCAGGCCCAGGGCGACGCCGTCGCCGCCCTGGCCGACCTGCATCGCGCCGTGGATGCAGGCTTCCGTGATGCCGCCTGGCTGCGTGCCACGCCGCTGTTCGCGCCCCTGCACGATGCGGCAGGATGGCCGCAGCTATTGGCCAGAATCGATGCCGACGTGGCCGCACAGCGTGCGCAGGTGCTGGCGGCCCCGTGGCGTCCCGACGACCTGGGCGGTTTCAGCGCAGCGCGGGCAGCAGGAACTCGGTGAGGATGCGCCGCGATTGCGGATGGGCGTAGCTGCGGTTGTAGGCGCGGCTGGTGATGACCGCCACCAGCTTCTTTTCCGGCATCACGAACACATAGTTGCCGCCATTGCCGGACATCGTCCAGACGGTCTGTTCGCCACCGTCGACCGGCAGTTTGAGGCCCCACCACTGGTAACCGTAATCGCTGCCATCGTCGGTGCGCGCCTGCGCGCTGACCATCGCCTGCACGTAGTTGGCCGGGACCAGCTGCCGGCCCTGCCAGCGGCCACCGTCGCGCACCAGTTCGCCCAGCCGCGCCAGATCGCGGCTGCGGTAACGGGTGCCGCCGCCGCCCATGCCGATGCCCTCCGGGGAACGGTTCCACTGGCTGGCTGAAATGCCGAGCGGACGTTCCAGCACCTTGGCCGCGTAGTCGGCCAGCGGCATCTTCGTGGCACGCTCAAGCACCGCACCGAGCACGAACGAGTTGGCTGTGCAGTAGGCATGCGCGCGGCCGTGCGGGCTGTCCTCAGGCCGGGTCATCCACGGCGCGAAGCCCTTGACCGGCAGCGACAGGGCGAAGTCCAGCCACTTCTCGGTGACATACATGCGCTCCTCGTTGCCGGCAGAAAACGCGTTCTGGTCGTCACACTCCCACAGGCTGCTCATGGTCAGCAGGTCTTCCACGGTGGTGGCGCGCAGGCGCGGATCGACCGGATGCCGCGCGGTGAACTCGGGGAAGTAGTCATAGACCTTGGCCTGGACGCCGGGCAGGCTGCCGTCGCCAATCGCCGCGCCGACCATCAGGGCGGTGACGCTCTTGCTGGCCGAGCGCACGTCATTGAGCATCTCGACGCTGCCGCCATTGAAATAGCCTTCGTAGGCGATCTTGCCGTCCACCGTCAGCAGCACGCTGGTGACCTGCTTGATGTCGTCACTGGCGATGGCCGCTTCGAGGGCGGCGATCCGGGATGCGTCCAACGCTGGCGACGCCGCGAGGGCCGCGACGGGCAGGGCGGTGGCCAGCGACAGGATCAGGGGGACCAAACGGGGTAGGGTGCGGTGCATGGGTGAGGTTCCTCGGGATGAGGAACCGACTAGGCCCGAGCAGCGTCTGAAGTGCTGGAAACGCGGCTGAAGAATTCTGAAAGCGTGATACGCCGGGGCTTTCCGATGCGCGCGGCTGCCCGCGCGCACTGGATCAGCGCGCCGCCTGCTCCGTCGGGCGCGACCACACGCTGTTCGGTTCGCCGTGGATCGCCCGGCGGCTGCTCGCCCGGGCCATGGCCGCGAACCCGATCGCCATCGCCAGCGCCACCCCGTCCACCCAGAACAGCGGCCCGTAGCCGTGCTGCGCGCTGGTCCACAGCCACAGCCCACTCATCGCGCCGTGGACAAGCGGAATCAACGCGGTGGTGATCGCCGCTGCCCACAGCAGTTCGCGTACGGCCTGCCACGGCGCACGCAGGGCCGCCCACAAGGCGCAGCCGCCCCAGACCAGGAAGCAGGTCCAGCGCATGCCGGCGTCGGCGTGGGCCGGGGCCAGATACTCCAGCGCCTGCACACTGACGAACGCGGCCGAGACCGCCACGCACAGGCCGATGCACACCCCGACGGTGGCCCGCGCCATGTTGATCTGCGCACGTCCCTGCACCTGCTGGCGACGCTTGCGGCGCGACTCGATCCACAGCAGGTTGCCCGAATAGAACAGAAATGCACCGCCCAGTCCCAGCGCGAAGTACAGCCACGGCACCAGCGCGTTGCCGTACTCGCCGAAATGCAGCGCATAGGCAGCGGCCAGGGTGGCGTGGTTGGCATCGCGCCTGCCCGGTAACTGGGTGTGCAGCACCTCGCCGGTGTTGGCATCCAGTGCCACCGCACCCAGCGGACCCAGCGAGACCCCGCCATCGCCGGTGATCTCGATCACCGCGTTGGCATCGCCGGCATTGGCCAGCTTCAGGTACGCCGGCTCGAAGCGCTTCTGACCCTGGTCACGGGCCACCGCGATCGCGCGCGCGTACAGCATGCCCAGGCTGCCGGAGCGCACCGTCTCGCCAGCCGGGGCGCGGATTGGCGCGGTATCCATCGCCGCCGGCAGGGCCGCCATCAGCTTGCCGTCGTAGATCAGGGGATTGAGCGCGGCCATCTGCAGGAACACCAGGCACAGCAGCGCACCGGTGACCGCGAACAGCAGGTGGAAGGGCAGGCTCAGCACCCCGATCACGTTGTGCGCGTCCTGCCACATCTGCTTGAGGTTGCGGCCCGGCCGCAGCGCGAACAGGTCGYCCACCAGCTTGGGCAGGTGAATCACCAGCCCGGAGAGCAATGCCAGCCCGTAGAGCAGGCTGACCACCCCCATCAGGTAAATGCCGGCCACCGGCAGTCCCAGCGTGTAGTGCAGTTCGTTGACCAGCTCGGCCAACCCCGCCTGCGGTGGGGTCGGGCTGCCGTCGTACTGGTCGGCCCAGGCGAACAGCCAAGTGCCCTTGGCATCCTGCCAGTAGGCCACCGCCTGCGGCGTCTCGGCACCGGGGAAGGTCATGCCGATGTGCTTGCGCGCCTCCGGGTGCCGGGCCAGCACGCCGTCCAGCAGACGCTGGGCATCATCCAGCGTCTGCGCCGGCTGCTCCATGGCATGCGGCGATTGCCACAACGGCAGGTCGTGGTGGAACACGGTAATCGCACCGGCATAGAACGCCACGAACAGCGCGAAGCCGGCGACCAGGCCGACCCAGGTGTGCACCGTGGTGAACGTGCGCAGGGTGAGCGAGCTGAATTTCATCGGGACACCCTCATACCACCCAGTGATTGACGCGCAGCAACCACAGCAGCGCCAAGCCGGCCAGCGCGGTGCCCCCCAGCCAGATCCAGGCGCGCAGGCCGGTGCGGAACGCAAACGCCCACAACGCCGCCAGCATCCAGAACGGAATGAAGGCGATCAGGCTGGGCACGATGGCTGCCTGCCACGGGCCCGACGGCAGCCACACCACCAGCCCGGCCGCGGCGGCAGCGACGAAGAAACCGGCCACCAGCCCGGCCAGCGCACGTGCCCACATCAGCGCCGCGCCTCACGTTCCGGACCTGTCCACGCGGCCAGGTAGGGCAGCACCAGCGCGGTGAGCATCCAGCCGGCCAGCGTCACGCACAGCCCGGTCGCCAGGCCCAACTGGCCCATCCACAACCACAGCGAGGTGGCTGACGCGATCAGCCCGATCTGCCGGCCCAGGCGCCCGGCACGACGCAGTCGCGGCCAGCGGCAGTGCGGCGAAGCCGCGTAGAAGGCCAGTGCCGAGAAGGCCGATGCGGCGGTGGCCACGGCGCAGTAAAGCAGGGCCAGGGCGTTGCCGCTCAACACGGAGAGCCCATCGAACGGACGGCGGAACACATGGCAGATCCTTGGGGGAGGAAGCATTGCCGGGTCAGAGCGGCAATCCGCAGATGGTAATCATTGCGGTTTTCGTCCGCCACAGGCTGGCGTTCAGGCGCGCTGGATCCAGTGCGTGGAGCAAAAACCCGATGTTTGGTTTAAGATCATGGGCATCCACATCAAGGCAACAAGGTGGCCCGCGCCCAGCGCCGGTCCAGCGTGCGACATGAGCACTACCATCGCCCACCGCTGAATGCTCCCGACGGCCCCTTGCAGGCGCCTTCGTGGCGCTTTTTTTATGGCCGACCGGCCACGCCTCGTTGCCCACCTTCCCGAATTCGTCTCCCCGGCCTGCGTTGCAGGCCCACCAGAAAAAGTCCAGTCATGATCGCGATCACGCTCCCCGACGGCAGCCGCCGTGAGTTCGAAAACCCCGTCAGTGTCATGGACGTCGCCCAGTCGATCGGCGCCGGCCTGGCCAAGGCCACCATCGCCGGTTCGGTCGATGGCGTGCTGGTCGATGCCAGCGACATGATCGATCGCGATGCGACCCTGCGCATCATCACCGCCAAGGACGAGGAGGGCGTGGAGATCATCCGTCACTCCGCCGCCCACCTGGTCGGCCACGCGGTCAAGCAGCTGTACCCGGACGTCAAGATGGTGATTGGCCCGGTCATCGCCGAAGGCTTCTACTACGACATCTACTCCGAGCGCCCGTTCACGCCGGAGGACATGGCCGCCGTCGAAAAGCGCATGGGCGAGCTGATCGCGCAGGACTACGACGTCATCAAGAAGGTCACCCCGCGCGCGGAGGTCATCGAGATCTTCAAGGCGCGTGGCGAGGACTACAAGCTGCGCCTGATCGACGACATGTCGCCGGACATCCAGGCCATGGGCATGTACTACCACCAGGAATACGTGGACATGTGCCGCGGCCCGCACGTGCCCAACACGCGCTTCCTGAAGGCTTTCAAGCTGACCCGCATTTCCGGTGCCTACTGGCGCGGTGATGCCAAGAACGAGCAGCTGCAGCGCATCTACGGCACCGCGTGGGCCGACAAGAAGCAGCTGGAGTCCTACATCAAGCGCATCGAAGAAGCCGAAATGCGCGACCACCGCCGCATTGGCAAGCAGCAGGAACTGTTCCACCTGCAGGAAGAGGCGCCGGGCATGGTGTTCTGGCACCCCAAGGGCTGGGCGCTATGGCAGGTGGTGGAGCAGTACATGCGGGGCGTGTACCGCAAGACCGGCTACGGCGAAGTGCGCTGCCCGCAGGTGCTGGACGTGGCGCTGTGGAAGCAGTCCGGGCACTGGGACAACTTCAAGGACAACATGTTCTTCACCGAATCGGAGAAGGGCACCTACGCGCTGAAGCCGATGAACTGCCCGGGCCACATCCAGGTGTTCAACCAGGGCCTGCACAGCTACCGCGACCTGCCGATCCGCTATGGCGAGTTCGGTTCGTGCCACCGCAACGAGCCGTCCGGCGCGCTGCACGGCATCCTGCGTGTGCGCGGCTTCACCCAGGACGATGGCCACGTGTTCTGCACCGAGTCGCAGATCGAGGCGGAAGTGACGGCGTTCCACCAGCAGGCGCTGGCGGTCTACACGACCTTCGGCTTCGAGGACATCCAGATCAAGATCGCGCTGCGCCCGGAACAGCGCCTGGGCGATGACGCCACCTGGGACAAGGCCGAGGGCGCGCTGCGCGCGGCGCTGGGCAGCTGCGGCGTGGAATGGCAGGAGCTGCCGGGCGAGGGCGCCTTCTACGGCCCGAAGATCGAGTACCACCTCAAGGACGCCATCGGCCGTACCTGGCAGCTGGGCACCATGCAGGTCGATTTCATGATGCCCGGCCGCCTCGGCGCCGAGTACGTGGACGAAAACAGCCAGAAGAAGCACCCGGTCATGCTGCACCGGGCCATCGTGGGCTCGATGGAGCGTTTCATCGGCATCCTGATCGAGCACCATGCCGGGGCGTTCCCCTCCTGGCTGGCCCCGACCCAGGTGGTGGTGGCCAATATCACCGACGCCCAGGCTGAATACGTAAGCCAGGTGAGGAAAACCCTTGCAGATCAAGGCTTCCGGGCAAACGCCGATTTGCGCAACGAGAAGATCGGATATAAGATTCGCGAGCATACGCTGCAGCGGGTCCCGTACCTGCTGGTGGTCGGCGACMGTGAGAAGGAAAATGGCGCCGTGGCCGTGCGTACGCGCTCTGGCGAAGATCTGGGCAGCATGTCCGTCCAGGCCTTCATCGAGCGGTTGCAGGCAGAACAGTCCGTGTAAGAAAGTCCCGGCCCTGCGGATCCTCCGCTGAGGGCCGGTTTGATTCCTCTGGGAGATTGCAATATCAGTACCCCTGACAACAAACAGAACCGCAAGAATCAGGAAATCCGGGTGCCGCGCGTCCGCGTGATCGGCAGCGACGGAGAAATGATTGGTGTGTTGACGCGCGACGAAGCGCTGTCGAAGGCCGAAGACGAAGGTCTGGACCTGGTCGAGATCCAGCCGCAGGCGGATCCGCCGGTCTGCAAGATCATGGACTTCGGCAAGTTCAAGTTCGAAGCGCAGAAGAAGGCCAACGAGGCCAAGAAGAAGACCAAGCAGGTCGAGATCAAGGAAGTGAAGTTCCGTCCGGTCACCGATGAAGGCGACTACCAGATCAAGCTGCGCAAAATGCGCGGTTTCCTGGAAGAGGGCGACAAGATCAAGGTCAACATCCGCTTCCG
>NZ_JBFULO010000056.1:0-14971 GCF_054049855.1 Stenotrophomonas sp. P5_B8
GTCCAAAGATAATGCGATGACAAGGACTAACACATCCCATCTGCATGCGGTGTTGGTTGAAATTGCTTCAAGAAATCATCGCAACTTGCCCGTGCATGGCCTCGGACATCTCATTGACCGTGACCGTAGATGCAACAAAAAGCCCCGACCAAGGCCGGGGCTTTTCGTTTGTGGGAAAGGTTGCCTCCGCTCCAGCTGCGGATGTGCGCTCGGGGTAGTGCGAGGCGATGGTCTGATACCCTGCGCAGCGATTCCGGTCCACCCGTCCGGAAGCAGCGCGGGATCTGCGACAGCCATCACCACGATCATGCCCTTCACCAGTGCCTCGCGGTCCGGCATGTTGGATGGCGAGGACGCGTCGGCCATCAGGCGCAGCGCATCCAGGCGGCGCTGCTGAAGCTGCAACGGGGTTTCGGCGGTCGGGGCATCGGCTGCGCAGGCCAGCGCAGAAGAGGTAAACAGGGCGGCGGCCAAGCACAAGCGGCGTACCAGCGGGCAGACAACATCCCTGTTGCGTCCTTCGAGGTGGGGCCCGGATGGCCTGAGTGTAGCGGCGGTCCCGGGGCAAGCAACAGGGGCGGGCATCCAGCGCTTACGCCGTACCGGATCCGCCATCCGCACCCGGTTGCGGCCCTCGGTCGTGGCTTGGTAACGCGCTTCATCGGCGCGCGCTACGAGCTCCTCCAGGAGCGGTTGATCCCCGCCGGGGAGTGCCTCGCCAATGGCCGCGCCCACGCTGATCGAGACGGCGATACGCGTGCCGCCCACCGTGATGGGATCGGCGGCAATCGCACTGCGCAGTCGCTCGACCGCTACAGGAACTTCGTTGATGACCGGCGCCGACAGCAACGCGATGAACTGCGCGCCGCCAAATCGGGCGAACAGGTCCCGGTCACGCAGCGCCTCGCGGCATCGCATTGCCAGTGGAGGCCACCGCGTTCCGGCTGCCGTCCGCGATCGGCACCCTTGGGGCCGCAGCCGGCGAGGTCGAAGGAGACCACGTCGAAGCGCGCCCCCGAACCACGGTCGCACTGCCGTCCACGCCGTCTGCTCGGTGCCGAAGCCGTGGGAAAGCACCGCAATCGGTTTACCCTGGCCGCTGCGACGGCCGCACCTCTCAAAAGTGCCCACGTACTTCTGCCAATGGCGTTGCTGAAGTGGCGAATACCAGGGCACGATGGCGGGCGGGTCTGTCGCGGGCAGCGCTGGGGCGTCATGCGCTGTCCAAGCGCATGACCGCGGCCTGGGCATGCGTGCTGCCTTGCCCCCGACAGTGCCTGTTATCCCTGTCCGAACCGGACGCCACGGCAGTATCCGCCGAACAGAAGCTGCCTCAGATAGCCGCCGACTGCACCGGCCAGGAGGCCTGCCAGTACACGCCGTGCAGGCGTGATACCCCGCCGCACCAGAGCTGCCAGCCAGGGAAGCGCCGCCAGCGCCTGGGCCCCGACCAGCAAGGCCAGCACATCCAGACCAACGGCATCGACCACCGGCAGCAGGGGTAACAGCAACGGATTACACGCTACCAGCAGGACGATCGCCGTGGTGATGGCAAACAGGACACGCCGGCCCCCAGGGGTGGCACACCAACGCAATAGTCGAGACGTCAGGCTCAAGGAAGTTGCTCCAGTCGTTGGCCGCATTGTAGCGAGGTCGCCAGAGCGGCAGGTTTGCATGACCACCGGATGCGCGCGATCCTGTCACGCGTTACCGCGTAAGGTGCCTGGAAGGCCGCGCCGCGCGCTTCTCCCGCAGAGGATGCTTCATGAAGATCGCCGTATTCAGCGCCCGTCCCTACGACCGCCGCTTCCTGGACGAGGCCAATCAACATGCCGATGCCGCGCAATCGTTTGAATTCCTCTATTTCGACGCCTCCCTGGACATCCACACGGCCGCGCTGGCGCAGGACTGCGAGGCCGTCTGTGTCTTCGTCAACGACCGCCTGGACGCGGCGGTGCTGGATGCGCTGCACGCGCTGGGCGTGCGCGCGATCCTGCTGCGCTGCGCCGGCTTCAACAATGTCGACCTCGCCACGGCAGCCGAACTGGGCTTCTTCGTAGCGCGCGTCCCGGCCTATTCGCCCGAGGCGGTGGCCGAACATGCGCTGGCGCTGGTGATGACGCTCAACCGTCAGACCCACCGCGCCTACAACCGGGTCCGCGAAGGCAACTTCATGCTCGATGGTCTTCTGGGCCGCACGCTGTACGGCAAGACCGTGGGCATCGTTGGCACCGGCAAGATCGGCCTGGCCACCGCGCGCATCTTCAAGGGCATGGGGTGCACGGTGCTGGGCCATGATCCGTACCCGTCGACCGCCTTCGCATCGATCGGCACCTTCGTGCCGATCGATGAACTACTGGCTCGCGCGGACATCGTCTCGCTGCATTGCCCGCTTACCCCGGAAACCCATCACCTGATCAACGATGCGTCGCTGGCCGGGATGAAGGCCGGTGCGATGCTGGTGAACACCTCGCGTGGCGGCCTGGTGGATACCCAGGCGGTGATACGTGCGCTGAAGTCGCGCCACCTTGGCCACCTCGCCATCGACGTGTACGAACAGGAGAGCGTGCTGTTCTTCCAAGACCGGTCGGGTGAGATCATCGACGATGACACGTTCCAGCGGCTGATGACGTTCCCGAATGTGCTGGTCACCGGGCACCAGGGATTCTTCACAATGGAGGCGTTGCAGGAGATTTCCGGGATCACGCTGCGCAACCTCGGTGATTTCGCCGCGGGAAGCCCCTGTCCCAACCTCGTTACCGCCGCCTGACCCCGTTCGCCGCCGTTCCTCCGTCAACCCACCCAGCAGGGACTGACCATGTGGCCCCAGAACTACGACCCGCTCGGTAACGCGAATCTCTCGGCGCTGCTGGCTGCGCTGCCGGTGCTGGTATTCCTGCTGGCGTTGACCGTGCTGCGGCTGAAGGGACTCACCGCCGCGTTGCTGGCGGTGCTGGTGTCGGCCGTGGTATCGGCCTGGGTATTCGGCATGCCGCTGGGCAGCATCGGTGGCGCGGCGCTGCTGGGCATCGCCAACGGCCTGTTCCCGATCAGCTTCATCGTGCTGATGGCGGTGTGGTTGTACAAGCTGGCCATCCGCAGCGGCAAGTTCGAGGTGATCCGCGGCAGCATCGCCACCATCTCCGACGACCAGCGCATCCAGGTGCTGCTGATCGCGTTCTGCTTCGGCGGCTTCCTGGAAGGCGCGGCAGGTTTCGGTGTGCCCATCGCGATTTGCGCGGCGCTGCTGGTGGAACTCGGCTTCCGCCCGCTCAAGGCAGCCATGCTCTGTCTGGTGGCCAACGGCGCGGCAGGGGCCTACGGCGCCATTGGCATCCCGGTGCTGGTGGGTGCGCAGCAGGGCGGGGTGGCGCTGGGCGACATGTCGCTCATGCTGATCCCGCTGGTACAGGTCTGCGCCCTGCTGCTCCCGGCGCTGCTGGTGATGATGCTGGACGGCTGGCGCGGTGTGCGCGAAACCTGGCCGGTGCTGTTGGTGGTCGGCGTGGTCTTCAGCGGCACGCAGACGCTGGTGCTGCATTTGTTGGGGCCCGAGCTGGTGGACATCATCGGGCCGCTCGCGGCAATGGGCAGCCTGGCCGCGTTCATGCAGGTCTGGCGCCCGAAACGGATCTACCGCGAAGCCAACGCGCCGCCGGTCTCCAGCCGGCGCTGGTCGCTCCGGGAGGTACTGCTGGCGTGGTCGCCTTTCTACATCCTCACCGCCACCATCCTGGTCTGGAGTCTGCCCGCGTTCAAGGTGCTGTTCGCGGCGGATGGCGTGCTCGGCACAACGGTGCTGCACCTGCCCATCGGCCTGCTCGACCAGCGCGTGCAGGAGCTGCCGCCACTGGTCGCCAGTGCACGCGCACTGCCGGCAGTCTGGACTGTGGGGTGGCTCAACGCCTCCGGTACGGCGATCCTGATCGCGGCGCTGCTTACCGTCTTGCTGTCGCCCAAGCTGAGCGTGCGTTCGGCCAGCGAGGAGCTGGCGCAGTCCGGCCGGGAGATGTGGAAGCCGCTTGCGACGGTGGCCCTGGTGATGGCCGTGGCCTACATCACCAACTATTCCGGCGCGTCGTCCACGATCGGTTTGGCACTGGCCCAGGCCGGCGGCTTGTTCCCGGTGGTGGCGCCGGTGATCGGCTGGCTGGGAGTCTTCATCACCGGATCGGTGGTCAACAGCAACACCTTGTTCGCCCATCTGCAGGCGGTTACGGCCACGCAGATCGGCGTCTCCCCCGCGCTGCTGGTAGCGGCCAATACCGCCGGCGGGGTGATGGCCAAGCTGGTGTCGCCGCAATCGATCGCCATTGCCGCCGCTGCGGTGAAGCTGGTCGGCCAGGAGTCGGCGATCATGCGCACGACGTTGGCGATCAGTTTGGCCCTGCTGGGCTATGTGTGCGCGTGCACGCTGTTGTTGTCGGTGCTGCTGCACTGAGTGCCGCTGCGTAACGGCCTGTCGGGTCACTTCCGTCAAGCAGGCTTGGTATGCGCAGACCGCTCGCGTAAGATCCGCCCCGGCTTGCCCGCGCAATCGCGGCTGCGCCCGGTTCCCGCCCCTCAAGCGGTGGCACCGGGCGGTCAGACCACACGGCCATTCGACTTCCAGACCTGCTCCATCGCGCACCCCAACCGGTCGCGCGGTGGCGGCACCGTGGTGGCGGTTGGCTGAACGGCATCGGTACGCAAGCGGGAGGCGCGCTAAAGCATCTGATCCGCCTGCCGATACGGCGGGCGAGCGTCGAACCGCTGGGCGATGCAGGCCCCGGTGCCGTGGTGCGGCACTGCGACGGTCGACACATACATGCTCCGGAAGCGGGTTCCGCGCAATGCGCGGGGCGTCGCCGGCGCTTCAACGTACGAATGGATGCAACGACAGGGATGATTGGGATGGGGCGTGGACGCCGGCGTGGGTGGGTTCTTCTGTTTGCAGGCATGACCGCGCAGGCATCGGCACAACAGGTGGCCGAGGCCGGTGCGCAGGAACTGCTGCGCCAGCAGGAGCGTGAGCGCGCGTTGCGCGAACAGCAGGAGGCGCGGCCGGACGTTCGTCTGGAACGAACGGCCACCGATGCGATCGAGCGCCTGCCCACGCGCGAGGCCCCGTGCTTCCGTATCGATCGGATCGTGCTCGACGGCGAAGACGCCGCGCAGTTCCAGTGGGCGCTGCGCGCGACCGATCCGGGCGGCGATCCGGCGATCGGCCGCTGCCTGGGTACCGAAGGCATCAACCTGGTGATGAAGCGCATCCAGAACGCGATCATCGCCCGTGGCTACGTCACCACACGCGTGCTGTCGGCACCGCAGGATCTCACTGGTGGCACGCTGGTGCTTTCGGTGCTGCCGGGGCGCTTCCGCACGGCCGTGTTCGTCGATCCCGCCAAGGCGCGGACCACGATCGGCAATGCGTTGCCACTGCACGGTGGCCAGATCCTGAACCTGCGTGGCATCGAGCAGGGCCTGGAAAATTTCCAGCGCGTGCCGACCGTGACCGCCGATATCCGCATCGCGCCGGCCGAGGGCGACGCCGCTGCACCGGGCCAGAGCGACCTGATGATTGCCTGGGAGCAGCGCCTGCCGGTGCGCGCCAGCGTCAGCCTGGACGATGCGGGCAGCCGCGGCACCGGCAAGCTGCAGGCCAACGGCACGGTGTCGCTGGATAACCCGCTGGGTTTGAACGAGCTGTTCTACGTCAGCGTGGGGCGCGGGGTGTTCAACGGTGCGGGCAAGGACACCGACAGCTGGACCGCGCACTACGACGTGCCGTTCGGGTACTGGCTGTTCGGCGCGACGGCCAGCGGCTACGACTACCGCCAGACCGTGCTCGGCGCATACGAAAGCTACGACTACAGTGGCGAGAGCCGCAACGCCGAAGTCCGCGTGGATCGCCTGCTGTTCCGCAATGCCACCGTCAAGCTGAGCATGTACGGACGCGGCTGGTGGCGCGAGTCGCGCAATGCCATCGACGACACCGAGATCGAGGTGCAGCGACGGCGCACCGCCGGCTGGGAAATCGGCCTGGGCCACAAGCACTTCCTGGGGACGGCGACGCTGGATGCGAACGTGGCCTACCGGCGCGGTACCGGCGCCTTCGATGCGCTGCGTTCGCCAGAAGAGAACGCCTGGGCCTTCGATCCCGGCCTTCCGTTGGAAGGGACCTCGCGGATGAAACTGATCGTGGCCGATGCCCAGCTCAGCGTGCCGTTCCAGTGGGGCAAGCAGCGCCTGCGCTACACCGCCGCCTGGCGCGCGCAGTGGAACCGCACCCCGTTGTCGCCGCAGGACCGCTTCTCCATCGGCGGGCGTTACAGCGTGCGCGGCTTCGACGGCGAGGGTTCGCTCAGCGGTGAACGCGGGTGGACCGTGCGCAACGATCTCTCGGTCGGACTCGGCGGCGGGCAGGAGGCTTACCTGGGCATGGATTACGGACGCATCGGCGGGCCATCCACGCAATGGCAGGCCGGCGATCATCTGGCGGGCATGGCCATCGGCCTGCGTGGTGGCTGGCAACGCTTCTCGTGGGATGGCTTCATCGGTTCGCCGTTGAACAAGCCGCAGAACTACCCGACCGACTACACCACGCTGGGCTTCAGCCTGGCGTGGCGCTACTGAACCATCACAAGGACGTGTGAAATGAATCGTGTTTACCGGTTGGTGTTCAATCGTGCCCTGATGGTCTGGCAGGTGGCTTCCGAGCTTGCGGTCGGCAGCGGCGGCGGCAGTGGCGAGCGTGCGCCGGGCGAGCGCAGTGCGGCGCTGGCGCCGTTGGGGTTTGCGCTGATGTGCGCATTGGGCTGGGTCAGCCTGGTGCCGGTCGCGCAGGCGCAGGCCGGGCGAATCGTGTCCGATCCCACTGCGCCGGGTAACGAACGCCCGACCGTGCTGGCCGGGCCGAACGGCGTGCCCATGGTCAATATCACCACGCCGTCCGCCGGCGGGGTATCGCGCAACCGCTATGCGCAGTTCGATGTCGGCCCGGAAGGGGCCATCCTCAACAATGCGCGCGGGCAGACCCAGACCCAGCTCGGTGGTTGGGTGCAGGGCAATCCGTGGTTGGCCACCGGCAGCGCCAAGGTCATCCTCAACGAAGTCAACGGGCCGGCCAGCCGCCTCAATGGCTACATTGAAGTGGCCGGCCAACGCGCTGAAGTGGTCATCGCCAACCCGGCCGGCATCCAGGTCAACGGGGGTGGCTTCCTCAATGCCAGCCGGGTGACGCTCACCACCGGCACGCCGGTGTTCAAGGGCGGCGCGCTGGATGGCTACCGGGTCACGGGCGGGACGATCGACATCAGCGGCGACGGGCTGGATACCAGCCGCGTGGATTACACCGATCTGATCACCCGCTCGCTGCAGGTCAACGCCGGCATCTGGGCCAACCAGCTGCGTGCCAGCCTCGGCAACCAGCAGGTGGGCGTGGATGCCATCAGCGTGGCGGCGGCGGCCGCAACCGAAGACGCCCCGACGTTTGCATTGGACGTAGGCGCGTTGGGCGGCATGTTCGCCAACAAGATCTGGCTGGTCGGCAACGAGCATGGCGTCGGTGTGCGCAACGCCGGCACCATCGGCGCGCAGGCCGGCGAACTGGTGGTCACCGTCGATGGTCGGCTGGAGAACACCGGCGCGCTGCAGTCGAGTCAGGACGTGCGCCTGGATGTCGCGCAGGACCTGCGCAACGCCGGTACGATCGCCGCCGCCCGCGAGCTGACGGTGCAGGCGGCCGGCCAGCTCGACAATAGCGGCGGCACGCTCAATGCGCAGCGGCTGCAGGTGGCGGCCGCCACGCTGCGCAACCGCGGCGGCAGCATCGAGCAGGCCGGTGTGCAGGCGCTTGCGGTCACCGCCGGCACGCTGACCAACCGCGACGCCGGAATGATCGGCGCGCTCGACAGCGTGGCCACGGACAACAGCGGCAGCGAACCCGGCAGTGGGACCGGCAACGGCACTTCCACGCCGAGCCCCGGCGATGGCGGCACCGCGACGCCGGGCGCAGGCACCGGCAGCACGCCCGCCCCGGTCACCACGCCCACCCCGGCAGCGCCGCTGGCCGCCGGTGCAGTGAGCATCGCCGGCAGCCTGGACAACGACGGCGGCAGCATCGCCAACGGCGGTACGACCTCGCTGGTCGCGGCCAACGGGCTGGACAATGGCGGCGGCCGCATCGGCGTGTCGTCGCTGCAGGCATCCGGTGAGCTGGTCAACGATGCGGGCACCCTGCAGGTGCACGGCAATGCCAACGTGCGCGCGGGCACCTTGTCCAACCAGCAGGGCACGCTCAGCGTGGCCGGGCTGCTGGAACTGGAAGCACAGTCGCTGGACAACCGCGGCGGCGAGCTGCACCACGGCGGCACCAGTGCCGCGTCGTGGACCGTGCACGGCGAGGTGAACAACGACAAGGGCCTGCTGGTCTCCAACGCCGAGCGCCTGCTGCTCCACGTGGGCAACGTCAGCAATGCGGGCGGACGCATCGAGCATGCCGGCAAGGACAGCCTGATGTTGTACACCCAGTCGTGGACCGGTGCGGCTGGCAGCCTGCGGACAGGCGGTCGCCTGGACTGGTCGGCCGGCACCATCGACATGCACGGCGGCACGCTTAGCGCCGACCGCTTCCAGATCATCGCCTCGGCGTTGGACAACCGCGGCGGCACCCTGCTGTCGCTGGGCAACCAGGGCAGCGCGGTGCGTGCCGCGCGCCTGGACAACCGCGATGGCGGCAGCATCGCCGCCAACAGCCACCTCACGCTCGACACCCGCGTGCTCGACAACAGCAAGGGGCTGATCCAGCAGGCCGGCGATGGCACGCTGCGCATCCATGCCGATACGCTGGAGGGCAGCGAAGGTCGCTTGCTGAGCAACGGGGCGCTGAGCCTGTCCGGCGGCCAGCTCGATCTCAGCGGCGGCACCACGACCGCCCAACAGATCACGGTCGACGCCGACACCCTGCGCAACGTCGGCGGCCAGCTCACCTCGCTGGGTACCAGCGCGCTGCAGTTGAGCCTGCGCACCGCGCTGGACAACCGCAACGGCGCCGTGGCCAGCAATGCRGGGCTGCAGATCGACGCGGGTCGCATCGACAACCAGAAGGGCGCGTTGCTGGGTGCCGGCACGCACGGCAGCACAGTGCGCGTGCGTGGCGACCTGGACAACCGTGGCGGCACGCTGTCCTCCAATGGTGACCTGCAGGTGCAGGCCCAGCAGCTGCTCAACCAGGGCGGCAACGTGCTGGCAGCCGAAGGCGGGCACCTGCAGGTGACGACCCGTGGCCTGCTGGACACCTCCGGCGGTGGCCGCGTGGCCGGCACCGGTGACATGACCCTGCACGCCGGCCGCTTGGACAATACCGGCGGTGCGATCGAACACGCCGGCGATGGCAGCCTGCACATCACCGCCGACACCCTGCACGGCGCCGGCGGACGCATCCTCAGCCTGGGCGCGCTGCAGCTGGACGGTGGCGAACTGCTGCTCGGCACGGCCAGTACCACCCAGGCCGAGACCGTCAGCGTCCACGCCGACACCCTCAGCACCGCTGGCGGCACCCTCAGCGCGACCGGCAACGGCGTGCTCGACCTGCACCTCACCGGTGCCCTGGACAATCGCGGTGGCAGCATCGCGGGCAATGGCGCCATCGCGCTGCAGGCCGCCAGCGTAGCCAACCAGAAGGGCGCGCTCAGCGCGGCCGGCGACGCGACCAGTACGTGGACGGTCAGCGGCGTGCTGGACAACGCCGAGGGCGTGATCGCCAGCAATGCGGATGCATTCACGATCAATGCCGGGCACCTGATCAACACCGCCGGCACCATCAGCCATGCCGGCGACAGCGGTCTTCAACTGCACACCGATCGGCTTGATGGCAGCGCGGGCACCCTGGTCAGCAAGGGTGCCCTGACCGTGCGCGCCACCGAATTGGACCATCGCAACGCCACCCTCGGCGCCGACCGCGTGGACCTCCAGGCCACCCACCTGGACAACCGCGCGGGCCGCATCGTGGCCAGCGGCAGCGGCGCCAGCCAGATCCTCGCCGAGGAACTCGACAATGCCGGCGGCACCGTGGCCAGCAACGGCGACCTGTTGCTGCAGGCGACCACCTTCGACAACACCGCAGGCACCGTCCAGCACGCCGGTGACGGCACATTGCAGATCGACGCGCAGACCCTGCTGGGCCAGCGCGGCACCGTGCTCAGCAACGGCGCGCTGAGCGTGACCGGGCAGGGCACCGACCTGCGCGAGGCCATCACCTCCGCGCGCGCGATCAGCATCGATACCGGCACCCTGACCACCGCCGGGGGCACGCTCACCGCCACCGGGGACCAGGCCCTGCGATTGACCGTGCAGAGCACGCTGGACAACCGTGGCGGCAATATCGGCGGCAACGGTCTGCTCAACCTGTCGGCGCAGCAGTTCTTCAACCAGAAGGGGAGTGTGCAGGCGGCAGGCAGCGGCCACTCCACGCTGGATATCGCGCAGGCACTGGACAACCAGCAGGGCCGCATCCTGCTCGGCGGCAGCGGCGTGCTCAGGGCTGCCAGCCTGGACAATCGTGGCGGCACCGTGCACGCCGCCGGCAGCGGCTTGACCGTCACGGTCGACGGCCGCCTGGACAACAGCGCGCAGGGCCTGCTCTCCAGCACCGCCGCGCTGGCGCTGGATGCGGGCGCGCTCGACAACCACGGCGGCGCCGTCTTCGCAGGCACCACGTTGCAGCTGGACACCACCAGCGCGCTGGACAACGCCGGCGGCGTCATCCAGTCCACCGATGCGATGCAGCTGCGTGCCTCGGGCCTGTCCAACCAGCTGGGCAAGATCATCGGCGGCGCGGTCGACATCGACACGCGCGGCTACGCGCTGGGCAACCAGAGCGGCACCATCGGCAGCCAGACCGGCGCGCTGCAGATCCGCAGCGGTGCGCTGGACAACAGCGGCGGCCGCCTGCAGTCGCAGACCCAGCTGACCGTGGATGTCGGCGCCAACGCCCTGACCAATACTGCATCGGCCAGCAATGGCGGCATCCTCGCTGGCGGCGGCCTGCGCATCGATGGCGGCTTCCTCGACAACCGTGGCGGCGTGCTGCTGGCCCAGGGCGATGCGCTGCTGAAGCTGGCCAGCGTCGACAACAGTGGTGGCGGTGCACTGACCAGCGCCGCCGACCTGTCGCTGGAGGCATCGACGTTGAACAACGCTGCCGGCCGCGTGCAGGCCGGCCGCGATCTCGATCTCAGCCTGGGCGGCGCGCTCGACAACCAGGGCGGCGCCGTTGCCGCCGGCCAGACGCTGACGCTCAAGGCCAGCAGCGTCGACAACCGCAACACCCGCACCAGCGACAACACCCTTGGCCTGCAGGCCGGCCAGTTGCAGTTGGATGCGCAATCGTTCGACAACCGCCATGGCCAACTGCTGACCGATGCCGGCAGCCGCATCCAGCTCGGCGCGGGCCTGGACAACGCCAATGGCCTGATCTCGGCCGGCGCCAGCCTGGACATCGGCGCCGACGTGGTCAGCAACAGTGCCGGCCTGCTGCGCTCGGACGGCAACCAGAGCCTGACCGCGCGCGCGCTGACCGGCGACGGCCAGCTGCACTCCCAGCGTGATGCCACGCTGACCCTGCAGGAAGGTATGGTCCTCAATGGCGAGCTGATCTCCAACGGCACGCTCACGCTGACCACCGCGGGCGATCTGTCCAACCAGGGCATCCTGCGCGCCGGCAACCTCGACCTCAACGCGCGCAACATCGACAACATCGCCGGCGCGGAAATCACCAGCCAGGGCACCACCCACCTCGGCGCCAGCGGGCAGCTCACCAATCGCGGCTTGATCGACGGCGTGGTCACCCACCTGGAAGCGGGTACGCTCGACAACGTCGGCACGGGCCGCATCTATGGCGACCACGTGGCGATCTCCGCCGGCACCGTGCGCAACCGTGCCGAGACCGCGAACGGCGCCACCCGCGTGGCCACCGTCGCCGCGCGTGAGCGCCTGGACATGGGCGTTGGCCAACTGATCAACACCGACAAGGGGCTGATCTACAGCGGCGGCGATGCTGCCATTGGTGGAACGTTGGGGGCCGATCGCCTGGCCGCGGGCGTGGCGGGGCGCATCGACAACCTCAGTTCGGTCATTGATGTGGACGGTGATCTCACGATCAATGCCCAGGCAGTCAACAACATCCGCGAGAACGTGGTCGTCACCGAAACCACCAAGGTGGAAGCCCCGGTACGCATGGACCRGCCTTCGTGGTGGCGCAACGGCAACAATGGCACCTCCGATATCCGCAGTACCAGCCATTACAGCGCCCATGAGGTGTATTACCTCAACCCTGCCGACATTCTCGAGGACGAGCCGCATATCACGCCGGATGGGTTCACCGTACACCGTGCCGTGGTGCGACTGACAGCGCAGACCAGCGCTTACTTCTTCGGTCGTGGTGGATTGTACGCAGCGTCCGGTGAGCGTTCGCGATTGAACGTGCAGGACGGCACCGTCACCCTGTATTACGTCGGCCGTCAGGACAACCAGGTCAATCCGGACCAGGTCACCAGTGGTGCGGACGATCCGTTCACCGAGCTGAGCGCGCTCCACCCCGATTCGACACCGTTCCGCTACGTCGAGGACAACCTGACGTACTCCAGCGCCTACGGCACCTGCACCACCGACTGCGTGCAGCTGTGGACGTACAAGGACTACGATCCCGACCGGACCCTGACCGGCCCGCAGTTCTCGGGCGGAAGTTCCACCAGTGGCAACGAGCAGTACCGCATCGCCACCCGTACCGTGACCGAGGATCTGCTGGCACCGGGAGCCGGTGCGGATGCGGTCATCCGCTCAGGCGGTGCGATGCACATCGGCACCGACAGCCTCGAAAACCGCTACGGCAGCATCGCCGCAGGCGGCAACCTGCAGGTCACCGGTCTGACCGCGACGGCGAAAGTCACCAATCTGGCGCAGACGCTGCACCGGACACACGCGTTCAACAACGTCAGCCGGACCTTCGGCGGCGACACCATTACCTGGAGCAATCCGTCCATTTCCGAGGTGACCGGAAAGATCGGCGGCAGCATCACCAGTGGTGGCACGTTGAGCATCGACGTCGGTGACCTGAGCAACCTCAACCAAGGGCGCGACGCCCCCAACGTGCAGGATGGGGCGGCAATGGCCAACCTCAACGTGCAGGGGCCCAGGACGCTGGACGGGGCGGGCACAGGAGGAGCGCAGGGGCCGGGCCATGCGTCCGGCACAGAGGCCGGGCGCGCGCAGGCGCAGTCGGCTGATGCGGCAGGCAGTAGCCAGGGCGGTGCCGTGGGGGGCGTGGCCAACAATGGCGCGGTGTCTGGTGGGCGCGTGGTGGCTGCTGCCGGTGATTCCCCAGACCGCGTTGCGATGGGCGCACCGGACACCCGCGCACCCAACGCCAGCCTGTTCAACGTCAACCCCAATGGTGGCAGCTACCTTGTCGAAACCGACCCGAACTACACAGACCGAAAGACCTGGCTGAGTTCGGACTACCTGCTTGGTCAGATGGGTTACTCACCCGATGCCGTGCAGAAACGCCTGGGCGATGGCTTCTACGAACAGAAGCTGGTACGCGAGCAGATCGGTGAATTGACCGGGCGCCGCTACGTCGGCAACTTCCAGGACGATGAAACACAGTACCGGGCGCTGCTCGAAGCCGGTGCGACGGTTGCCAGGGAATGGGGCCTGCGCCCCGGCGTGGCACTGACCGAAGCCCAGATGGCGCAGCTCACCAGCGACATCGTCTGGCTGGTCGAACAGACCATCACCCTGCCCGACGGCAGCACCACCACCGCGCTGGTGCCGCAGGTCTATCTACGCCTGCGCCCGGGCGACCTCAACGAGCAGGGCGCATTGCTGGCCGGCGCCAACGTCGACATCACTCTGGGCAATGGTCTGGTCAACACCGGTGAGATCGCCGGCCGCCGGCTGGTTACCATCGACGCAGGCAGCATCGAGCACCTTGGCGGCAGCATCTCCGGGCAGTACGTGGGGCTGGCATCGGGCAAGGACATTCTTATCTCCGGTGCCAGCGTCACCGCCACCGACGCGCTGTCGGTGCAGGCCGCAGGCAATGTCACCGTCGCATCCACCGTGGAAACCTTCACCGGCAAAGGTACGTCGCGGCATGAGATCACAACGCTGGATCGCGTGGCCGGCCTCTACGTAACCAATCCCGGCGGGGAAGGGGTGCTGTCGGTGGTCGCCGGTGGCGATATCAGCCTGCAGGCTGCGCAGATCCTCAATGTGGGCGCAGACGGCATCACCCAGCTGGCGGCAGGCGGCAGTCTGGATGTGGGTGCACTGGCGCTCGGGCAGCGTAGCGACGCCACCTTTGATGACCGCAACCATGTGCGCAGCAGCCAGACCACCCATGCTGTGACCACCGTGCAGGGCAGCGGCGACGTGGTGCTGGCTGCAGGCAGGGACATCAACCTTGCCGCCGCGCAGATCAAGGCGGACGGCGGCATGGCCCTGCAGGCGGGTGGTGACATCAACAGCCAGGCGCTGGTGGACAGCACCGCGCGTGATTTCAGCAATGCGGGCAAGCGCAGTTCGCTGCAGGTCACCCAGCGTGACGAGACCGTGCGAGGCAGCCAGCTGTCGGCGGGCGACAACCTGCTGCTCACTGCGGGCCGCGACGTCACTCTCACCGCAGCCCAGGTCGCCAGTGCCGAAGGCGCGGTGAGCGTGGCCGCCGGCCGTGACGTGAACCTGCTCTCGGTCAACGAAGCGCATGACTACAGCCTGGACAGCGTCGACAAGAAGAAGAAAACGCTCTCCAGCACCACCACTACCCGACACGCCGTGGGCAGCGACAGCTACGCGATGGGCACGGTCATCGAAGGCGCTGCCATCGACATCACCGCCGGCCGTGACCTCACCGCCGGCGGTGCGGTGATCGACGCGACGGACAACGTGATCCTGGGCGCCGGCAACAACGTGCTGATCACCGCTGCCGAGG
>NZ_JBFULO010000057.1:0-14944 GCF_054049855.1 Stenotrophomonas sp. P5_B8
CTGGCCGCGCTGGGTTTCAGCGGCGCGGCGCTCGGCGATCTCGATCCGGCGCCGGTGCTGGGCGAGGAAATCGCGGAATTCTTCTTCCAGGGTCAGGAAGATCGCCAGGTTCTCATTGAACTCGGCCACCAGGCGCTCGATGATCTCCTCGACCTTGCCCATCAGCACGCGCTCGGCCTGGCTTTCGCCGGTGTTGCCTTCGCAGGCCTCGGCCAGCGAGTTGAGCAGCTTGCGCGCCGGATGGGTCTTCTGCACGAACATGCGTCGGTCGAGCATGGCCACCTTGACGAACGGCACCACCAACCGGCCGATCAGCTCGCGCGAGCGGCCCTCCAGGTCGCGTTCGTCCAGCATTACATCGAACAGCATGCCGACCAGATCGATCGCATCCTCGTCCTGCGGATCCAGCCGCGCCTGCGACGGATCCACGCCAAGGCGGGTGGCACCGGACAGCACTTCGCTCTTCAACCGCTGGGCCAGCGATTCACCGTCTTCGCCGATCGCCGCGCGCAGGGTCGCGCTCGGGGTGGCCTGCAGCAGCGACAGCACCGACATCATTTCGCGCTGGCTGAGCGGACGCTGCTGGCCCACGGCGACGCTGGCCGCCGAGGTGGCGTCCTCGCGCACGTGGCGGGTCTGTTGCAGCAGTTCGTGCAGGGCTTCGAGCAGCATGCCCTGGTTGTTGCTCATGCCTTCGCCGGCGGGGCCCGGCGCCGGGCCGGCCTGCGCGGACTGCATGCGGCCGCGGCTTTCGGCCCAGCGATCGGCGAAGCGTTGCGCCCAGGCAGGCGCCGCCGCATCGTCGTTGCCGGCCAGCGATTCGGCATCCAGCGCATCGACCAGTTCGTCCAGTTCATGGCGCGGCGCTGGCGCGCGTGCGGCAGGACGGCGCGGGGTCGACATCTGCGGCATGACCCCGGCGGCGGCCAGCAGCTCGTCCAGCGCTTCATAACGCTTGCCGATCGTGGCGTGCAGGTCGCGTTCGCACAGCTTGATCAGCACCAGCCGCACTTCCGGGGCCAGCTCGCAGTCGGCAAACGCCTCATGGATGGCTACGCCGATATGCTCGGGGCTGATCGGGTTGCTGTCGGGATTGATGTCCAGGCCACCGGCGATCCAGCCCAGGCGGCGATCGAGCCGTCCCAGCACCGGCTTCCAGTCGCGCAGCAGCACGGTGGCGAAATTGCGCACCGCCAACCGCGACTCCAGCACGTGTTCGGGCACCAGGCTCAGCCCATCTTCGATCTGTCCGGCCAGGGTCGCCTCGGCCGAGGCCGGCTGGCCACGATCAAGCGCATCCCAGGCCTCGTCGAGGTGGCCACGGAACCCGCGCACGATGTCCTCGCGGCGGCGGCGCAGTTCGCGCATCCCGTCCAGGAACAGCAGCTGCGACGCGCCAGCGGTGCCGGCACGGTCGAACAACACGTCGTCGAAACGGGCCAGCACGGTCGCGAACGACTCGGTCAACGCGGGCAGCACTGCCTCGCGGGCCTGCTTCAACAGCGCCGGGTCGCGACCCGGCTGCCCCAATGCATTGGGCGTGGCGATCATGCGAAAAGGCTCCCCACCCTCGCAGGCACAGAATGCAGCATGGAAACGATGGATACCGGTGCCCCCCAGGCACCTGCATCCGGATGGCAGGTCGGCCGACCGGTCAGGGACGGTGAAACAGTCCGCACGTTGAACCTCATGACCGGGTGCCGGCAGGCCTTGTATCGTACGGCCAGCGCCGACGGGAAGCGAGTACAGCCATGTGAAGGAATGCCACTCATTAAGTGATGTTCATCACGCTTCGTCGCAAATCGATCAGAGAAGGCCCAAAGCCGCGTCACAAACTGCCGCGACTATACTGGGCGCACCGCCCATCTGATCGAGAAATCATGCCCGACTCCCCTGCGCTGCAAGCCCTGGACGCCCGCCGATCGGTGCCGGCCCTGCAACTGGGCGCGCCCGGGCCGGACCCGGAGATGCTGCTGCGCATGCTGGCCTCGGCGGTGCGCGTGCCCGATCACGGCAAGATGGTGCCCTACCGTTTCCTGAAGATCGCCGGCGACGCGCGTCACAGTCTGGGGGCGTTCCTGGCCGAGCGCAGCCGCGCCCGCGACCCGCAGGCCTCCGATGCCCAAGTCGAAAAGGACCGGATGCGCTTTTCGCATGCCCCGCTGATCATCACCGTGATCGCCCAGCCCCGCCCCAACCCCAAGGTGCCCGAGCAGGAGCAGCTGATGACCGTCGGTTGCGTGTGCTTTGCGCTGATGCAGGCCGCGCAGGCGCTGGGCTTCGGCGCGCAGTGGCTGACGGCATGGATGGCCTTCGACCCGGCGGTGCACGCCCACCTGGGCCTGGCCGAGGGTGAGCGCATCGCCGGCTTCATCCATATCGGCACCCCCAAGCTGCTGCCGCCGGAGCGCGAACGCCCCGATCCGGCCGCGCTGCTGCAGGACTGGGTGGGCTGAGGTGTCCGCACTTGCCCCTGCGGCCGTCGTTGCGCGGCCACCGCTGTACCTGGTCGATGCCAGCCTGTACGTGTTCCGCGCCTGGCATTCGATGCCCGACGAGTTCCAGGACCAGCAGGGCTGGCCGACCAACGCGGTGCATGGTTTCGCGCGCTTCCTGCTGGACCTGCTCGAACGCGAGCGGCCGCAGCATATCGCCATCGCCTTCGACGAGGCGCTGGACAGCTGTTTCCGGCACCGTCTGTATACCGCCTACAAGGCCAACCGCGACCCGGCCCCGGACGCCCTGCGCCGCCAGTTCGCGCACTGCAAGGCACTGTGCGCCGCGCTCGGCCTGGCCGTACTGGGCCACCACGAATACGAGGCAGACGACCTGATCGGCAGTGCCCTGCATGCGCGCCGCGACGCCGGCATGCGCGGGGTGATCATCTCCGCCGACAAGGACCTGTCACAGCTGCTGTTCGAACATGACGAACAGTGGGACTACGCACGCAACCAGCGCTGGGGCATGGCCGGGGTCAAGGCCCGCCACGGCGTGCACGCGCACCAGATGGCCGATTACCTGGCGCTGTGCGGTGATGCCGTGGACAACATCCCCGGCGTGACCGGCGTCGGCACCAAGTCGGCTGCCGTCCTGCTGGCCCATTTCGGCAGCTTGGACACATTGTACGAGCGGCTGGACGAAGTGCCGTTCCTGCGCCTGCGTGGCGCGGCGCAGATGGCMGTGCGCCTGCGCGAACAGCGCGAGCACGCGCTGCTGTGGCGCCAGCTGACCACCATCGCGCTGGATGCCCCGCTCGACTGCGCCGATGCCGATTTCCGCCGCGGCAGCGCCGACCCGCAGATGCTGCAGGGCCTGTGCGATGCGCTGCGGTTCGGCCCGCTGACCCGGCGCCGGCTGTTCAGCGCCGCCGGGCTGCCCGACTCTCCTTCCGTTGCCAGCGAGTTCGCATGAGCCACAACACCCAAGAACCCAAGGTCGTCTACGAAGGCAAGTACCAGCGCATGGTCGTGCGCGGCACGTGGGAATACAGCGAACGCACCCATGCCGGCGGCCTGGCGGCGATCATCATCGCGGTCACCCCGGAGGACAACGTGCTGTTCGTCGAACAGTTCCGCGTCCCCCTGCAGGCCAGCACCATCGAGATGCCGGCCGGGCTGGTCGGTGACATCGATGCCGGTGAGTCGATCGAAGTTTCGGCGGTGCGCGAGCTGGAAGAAGAAACCGGCTGGACCGCCGCGCACGCCGAAGTACTGATGATCGGCCCGACCTCCTCCGGTGCCAGCAGCGAGAAGATCGCCTTCGTGCGCGCCACCGGTTTGCGCAAGATCGGCGACGGCGGCGGCGACGCCAGCGAGGACATCACCGTGCACGAGGTACCTCGCGCCCGCGCCGCCGCATGGCTGGTGGAGAAAATCGGCGAGGGCTACGAGCTGGACGCCAAGCTGTGGGCCGGGTTGTGGATGATCGAACACCACCTGGACGGAACCCCGCGTGGCTGATGCATCTCCCCATCAGACGGCCCACGGTGCACTGCTGGGGCCCTCCGATCCGCCACCGTTCACCGTGCATCGGCCACAGGGACGTTCGCCGTTCGTGCTGATCGCCGACCACGCCGGCCAGCAGATCCCGGCCACGCTGGCTGGCCTCGGCCTGGCACAAGCCGAGCGGGACCGCCACATTGGCTGGGACATCGGCATCGCCGGGGTCACCGTCGCGCTGGCGCGCCTGCTCGATGCGTGGGCGATCACCCAGACCTACTCGCGGCTGGTGATCGACTGCAACCGGCCGCTRGCATCGCCAACGCTGATGCCGGCGATCAGCGACCACACGGTCGTTCCCGGCAACCAGTCGCTGTCACCGCTGCAGCGGCAGCAGCGCATCGACGCGATCCACGCGCCCTACCATGCCCGCATCGACGCCGAGCTGGACGCCCGCCACGCGCAGGGCCGGCCAACGCTGCTGCTGCTGATGCACAGCTTCACCCCGGTGATGAATGACGCCGCGCGGCCCTGGCATGTGGGCGTGCTGTACCACCGCGACACGCGATGTGCGCATGCCCTGCTGCAGGCGCTGCGCGATGAGGGTGACCTGGTGGTGGGCGACAACCAGCCCTACGCGGTGAGCAGCACCAGCGACTACGCCGTGCCGGTGCATGGCGAAGGCCGCGGGCTGGTGCATGTGGAGCTGGAGATCCGCCAGGACCTGATCGCAGACGCCGCCGGCCAGCATGCCTGGGCGCAACGACTGGCGCGGATCTTCACCGCGCTGCAGCCGCAGCTGGAAGCATTTGCGCGCGGGTGATGCCGGCCGTTGGCCGGCAACCGGAGATCACCACACCGCAGGCGCCGCCATGGTAGAGCCGACCGTTGGTCGGCTGCACGCAGTCCTTCCGGGTGCGGCCCACGCCGTGCACGATCCCCCTATCCCTCACCCGCGCCTACCGCCGCCAGCGCGGCCGAATCCTGCTGCGGCCGCAACCACAGCGCCACGGCCACGCCAAGCAGCGCGAACAACGCCGCGCCGTACTGCGCGTTGATCAGTCCCTGCAACGCTTGCGCACTGGTGCCCGCCGCCTGTTCGCCGCGTCCGGCATTGGCCAGCATCACCAGCACCGCCAATCCCAGCGCACCGCCGATCTGCTGCGCGGTGGCGGCCATGCCCGACGCCACGCCCTGCTGCGCCGCCGGCACGCCCTGCCCGGCCACGATCCACATCGCCGTCCAGGTCATGCCCTGGCCGATGCTCAGCACCACGATGCCCGGCAGCAGCGCCCAATACGTGGCGCCAAACGGCATCGCCACCGCGACCGCGGCGATGCCGATCGCACCAGCGGCCATGCCCAGCGCCAGCACCTGGCGCGGCGAGCGCCGCAGCAGCATGCGTTCGGTGATCCGGATGCCGAACGTGCACACCAGCGTCGGCGGCAGGAACGCCAGCCCGGCCTGCAGCGCGCTCCAGCCGTAGCCGTCCTGGAAGTACAGCGCCAGGAAGTAGTACTGCACGCCGAAGCTGCTCATGAACACCATCGTCAACAGCATCGCCGCGCGCAGGCTGCGCAGGCGCAGGAGCGCGAACTGCATCAGCGGGTCGCGGCTGCGCTGTTCGATCCGCACGAACGCGGCCAGCAGCGCCGCCGACAGCACCAGGCAGGCCAGCGTGCGCGGCGCCAGCCAGCCCCATTCCGGCCCCTGCACCAGCGTGGTCACCAGCAGGCTGCCGCCGAGGGTGACAGTGAGGCAGCCGGCCAGGTCGAACGAGCGGCCCACCTGCCGCGCCGGATCGCGCGGCAACCACCAGCCACCCAGCACCGCGCACGCACCGGCAAACGGCACGATCACCAGCAGTACCGAAGACCAGCCGAAGCTCTGGGTCAGCACGCCGCCCAGCAGCGTGCCCAGTGCCAGGCCACCGGCGCTGGCCATCGACCAGATCGCCAGCGCGCGGTTGCGCGGGCTGCCCTCGGCGTAGATCGTGTTGATCAGTGACAACGTGGCCGGGAACAGCAGCGCCGCGCCGATGCCCTGCACCGCGCGCGCGGCGATCAGCAGCCAGGCGCTGTTGCTGAACCCGCCGACCAGCGAGGCCAGCGCGAACAGCGCCATGCCCAGTCGGTACACCCGACGACGCCCGAGCAGATCGGCCGCGCGGCCGCCCAGCAGCAGGCAGCCGCCGAACGCCACCGTGTAGCCGCTGACGATCCATTGCAGCTGCTGCGCATTGATCTGCAACTGCACGCCCATCTCGTGCAGGGCGACGAAGATGATGGTGGCGTCCAGCGCGATGATCAGCTGGGCCATGGCCAGCAGGGTCAGTGCCAGGCGGGGTGGGAACGCATGCGTGGAGTGGGTCATGCCAGTTGCTACGTGGGGAAGGCGCGCAGTCTCATTGATGACGTCAAACAAATAAACCCGGATACTTCGATTTCTGTCATGCATTTTCGCATCAATCGGACACCGCCATGGATCTCAATGCCGTGCGCATGCTGGTGCAGGTCGCCGAAGCACGCAGTTTCACCGTGGCCGCCGGCCAGCTGGGCATCAGCCAGTCCGGGCTGTCGCGTGCGGTCGGTCGCCTGGAAACCGAGCTGGGCGTGCGTCTGCTCCATCGCAACACCCGCAACGTCAGCCTGACCCCGGACGGGCGCCAGTTCGTCGATCACTGCACGCCACTGCTGAGCGGGCTGGAAGACGCCGAACGGCGGCTGGGCGATCGCCCGTGCACGCCGTCGGGCGTGTTGAAGCTGACCGCGCCGTCCATGTTCGGGCGCAAGGTGCTGGTGCCGCTGGCCGGGCAGCTGACGGCCGCGCATCCGCAGCTGCAGTTCGAGCTGGTGCTCAACGATCGGCTGGTCGACCTGGTCGAGGAAGGCTTCGATGCGGCGCTGCGCACCGGGCCGATCAGCGACGTGCGCATGGTGGCGCGCCCGCTGCGGCCGTTGCACTGGGTCACGGTGGCCTCGCCGGACTACATCGCCCGGCACGGCGCGCCGGCCACGGTCGATGCGCTGCACGATCACGCCTGCCTGGCGGTGCGCAACCTGCGCAGCGGACGGCTGGTGGACTGGCAGTTCCGCGACGCGGAGGGTGGGCTGCGCGAATTCACGCCCCCGGCGCGGATGGTGTTCGACAGCGGCGATCCATTGGTGGAAGGCGCGCTGGCGGGTGTCGGGATCGTGCAGGTGATGGATTTCGCGGTGGCCGATGCGCTCGGCGACGGCCGCCTGCAACGCGTGCTGCAGCCGTTCGAAGGCCGCAGCCGCGCGTTGTCGCTGGTGTACCCGCCGTCACGACAGGCCTCGCCGAAGTTGAAGGTGCTCGCCGCAGCGTTGCTGGCAGGCCACTGGTAGCCAGCCGCCCAGCCCCGGTAGTGCCGGCCGCTGGCCGGCTCCACGCAATTTCTGGCATGCACCCAAGGGGCACCGCTGTGCCCGATCGGCGCGCAGGCGGCCAGCGGCCGGGAACAAAGCAGCCGGCCAACGGCCGGCATTACCCGTGGGTTGATTACCCGGCGAAGCGATCCGTAGCGCGCACCAGTGCGTCCACGTTTTCCGCTTCGAACGCGGAGTGGCCCGACGCCGGGCTGATCTCCAGCGTCGACTTCGGCCACGCCTTGTGCAGTTCCCACGCGCTCTGCAGCGGGCACACCACGTCGTAGCGACCGTGCACGATCACCCCGGGGATGTCGGCGATGCGGTGCACGTCGCGCAGGAGCTGTTCTTCCACCTCGAAGAAACCGCCGTTGACGAAGTAATGGTTCTCGATGCGCGCGAACGCCAGCGCGAACTGCGGGTCCTGGTGGCTGTTGACGAAATCGTCGTCCACATGCAGGAAGCTGGTGGCCCCTTCCCACACGCTCCAGGCCTTGGCCGCGGCCAGGCGGGTGGCCTCGTCATCACTGGTCAGGCGACGATGGAACGCCGAGATCAGGTCGTGGCGCTCCACCGCCGGGATCGGCTTGAGGTAGTGCTCCCACGCATCCGGGAACAGACGGTTGGCACCTTCCTGGTAGAACCATTCCAGCTCCCAGCGACGCAGCATGAAGATGCCGCGCAGCACCAGCTCGGTCACCCGCTCGGGATGGGTCTGCGCATAGGCCAGCGCCAGGGTCGAGCCCCAGCTGCCACCGAATACCTGCCAGCGCTCCACCTTGAGGTGCTCGCGCAGCCTTTCGATATCGGCCACCAGGTCCCAGGTGGTGTTGTCGACCAGGTCCGCATGCGGGGTGGAACGCCCGGCGCCACGCTGGTCGAACAGGATGATGCGGTACTTGGCCGGGTCATGGAACTGGCGCATCTTGTCGCTGCAACCACCGCCCGGGCCACCGTGCAGCATCACCACCGGCTTGCCGTCGGGGTTGCCGCACTGCTCGACATACAGCGTGTGGCGGTCATCGACCTTCAGGGTGCCGACGTCATAAGGGGTGATGGCGGGATACAGCGTACGCATGACAGGAACTCCATGTGGAATGACAGTCGCCGCGTCACCGGTGCGCCGAGCGCACGGCCGGTTCTGCGGCAGCGACCACCGGTCAGCGCCGCATCAGGCTGCGCCGGCGTCCGGTGGACAGAGCATTCTAGCCTCGGGCTGCGCCGGGGCCACGCTGCACTACGCGGGCAGACAGCCCAGGCTCACCCGCTCACGCTGTTCCAGATCCCGCTCGGTGGCCACCGACTGGAACCCGGCCTGCAGCAGCAGCGCGCGGATCGCCTCGCCCTGGTTCCAGCCGTGTTCGAGCAGCAGCCAGCCGCCCGGCCGCAGGTGCGCCGTGGCGCCGTCGATGATCCGCCGGATGTCGTCCAGCCCGTCGGGGCCGGCGGCCAGCGCGGTGGCTGGCTCGAATCGCAGGTCGCCCTGCTGCAGGTGCGGATCGTCGCTGGCGATGTACGGCGGGTTGCTGGCAATCAGGTCCAGGCGCATGCCAGCCAGCGGAGCGAACCACGAGCCTTGGCGGAAACTGACGTTGCGCACCGCATTGCGCACCGCATTCGCGCTGGCCACGGCCAGCGCCGCCGTACTGAAATCGGTGGCGATCACCTGCGCCAGCGGCCGCTCGCTGGCCAGCGCCAGCGCGATGGCGCCACTGCCGGTGCCCAGGTCGGCCACGGTCAGCGGCACGTCCAGCGGCAGCCGGGCCAGCGCCAGCTCGACCAGCAGCTCCGTTTCCGGGCGCGGGATCAGCGTGGCCGGGGTCACCGCCAGGTCCAGCGTCCAGAAGCCGCGGTTGCCGACCAGATACGCGACCGGCTCGCCCGCCACCCGACGCGCCAGCAGGGCCGCGAAGGCGTCCGCGTCGGCCTGGGCCACCGCGTCGGTGGCATGGGCGAACAGCCAGCTGCGCTCACGCCGGAGGACATACAGGAGCAGCAGTTCGGCCTCATGCCGTCCTTCCACCCCCGGCAGGGCGGCGGCGGCATCGGCGAGCAACTGGCGGACCTCGGGCGGCGCGGCGGTCATGGCAGGGCGATCAGCGAACGGGGCGCGAAGTGTAGTCCACCCCACGTGGCCCACGCAGGCGGTGAGTGCGACGCAGCATCGGCCGGAATCCATTGATTCAAAGAATGCCGATACCAATATTGATTGGGCTCCCCTATTGCGAATCCGCGCCAAGCGCCTGATCGYGATGCCCATTGGCGCAGGCGTCGTTCAGCCAGCGGCGGAGGCGGATAAACAACGGCTATGGCTGCCATCGATGGCTGATCCGCCAAGACCCGCGTCCCGCAAGGGATCTGCCCCGCGTGGTGCCAAGCGTTCATCCCCTGATCATTCCATTTTGATAGCCTATGACTATCGTATAGATGCAATCAATGGATTGTCCTTATGGGAATGAAGCCGCTAACCTGTGTTGGTCGCTTCACCCACCCCCTTCACCAAGAGGAACAACGATGTCGCTCATCAATACCAAGATCCTGCCGTTTGAAGCCAACGCCTACCAGAACGGCGAGTTCATCAAGGTTTCCGACAGCACCCTGAAGGGCCAGTGGTCGGTCCTGATCTTCATGCCGGCCGCGTTCACCTTCAACTGCCCGACCGAGATCGAAGACGCCGCCGACCATTACGCCGAGTTCCAGAAGGCCGGCGCCGAGGTCTACATCGTCACCACCGACACCCACTTCTCGCACAAGGTGTGGCACGAAACCTCGCCGGCCGTCGGCAAGGCCCAGTTCCCGCTGGTCGGTGACCCGACCCACCAGCTGACCAACGCCTTCGGCGTGCACATTCCGGAAGAAGGCCTGGCCCTGCGCGGCACCTTCATCATCAACCCGGAAGGCGTGATCAAGACCCTGGAGATCCACTCCAACGAGATCGCCCGTGACGTCTCCGAAACCCTGCGCAAGCTGAAGGCTGCCCAGTTCACCGCCGCCAACCCGAACCAGGTGTGCCCGGCCAAGTGGAAGGAAGGCGAGAAGACCCTGACCCCGTCGCTGGACCTGGTCGGCAAGATCTAAGCCGCGCCTCATCCCCATTCCCGTTTCGACGGGAGTGGGGGTGAACCCAAGCCGGTGCCCACGCGCCCGCTTCGGTTCACCCCCATGTCGCGCAGATGCACCCGCGGGGTTCGTCGACGCTGTTCCCTTGCCTGAATCAAGGAGTTTTTCGATGTTGGATGCCAACCTCCAGTCCCAGCTGAAGACCTATCTGGAACGTGTCACCCGTCCGATCCAGATCACGGCGCACGTGGATGACGGCGCCAAGTCGCAGGAGATGCTGGAGCTGCTCAACACGCTGACCACGCTGTCRGCGCAGATCCGCCTGGACGTACGCCGCGACAGCAGCGAGCGCACCCCTTCGTTTGCGCTGACCACTCCCGGCCAGGACATCCACCTGGCCTTTGCCGGGCTGCCGATGGGCCACGAGTTCACCTCGCTGGTGCTGGCCCTGCTGCAGGTTGGCGGGCACCCGTCCAAGGCCACTGCCGAGCTGATCGAGCAGGTGCAGGGCCTCGAGGGCGAGTTCAAGTTTGAAACCTATTTCTCGCTGTCCTGCCAGAACTGCCCGGACGTGGTGCAGGCGCTGAACCTGGCGGCAGTGCTCAACCCGCGCATCCAGCACGTGGCGATCGACGGCGGCCTGTTCCCGGCCGAGGTCGAGGCACGCCAGATCATGTCGGTGCCAACGGTGTACCTCAACGGTGAAATGTTCGACCAGGGCCGCATGACGCTCGAGCAGATCGTGGCCAAGCTGGACACCGGGTCGGCCAAACGCGACGCGGCAAAGATCGACGCCAAAGCACCCTTCGAGGTGCTGGTGATCGGCGGTGGCCCGGCCGGCGCGGCAGCCGCGATCTACGCCGCGCGCAAGGGCATCCGCACCGGTGTGGCTGCAGAGCGTTTCGGTGGCCAGGTGCTGGATACCATGGCAATCGAGAACTTCATCTCGGTCAAGGAAACCGAGGGCCCCAAGCTCGCCGCCGCGCTGGAACAGCACGTGCGCGAGTACGAGGTCGACATCATGAACCTGCAGCGCGCCACTGCGCTGGCGCCGGCCGGTGATGACGGCCTGATTGAAATCACGCTGGAAAACGGTGCCGCGCTGAAGTCGCGTTCGGTGATCCTGTCCACCGGTGCGCGCTGGCGGCAGATGAACGTGCCGGGCGAAGACCAGTATCGCAACAAGGGCGTGGCCTACTGCCCGCACTGCGACGGCCCGCTGTTCAAGGGCAAGCGCGTGGCGGTGATCGGCGGGGGCAACTCCGGCGTGGAAGCGGCGATCGACCTGGCCGGCATCGTGACGCATGTGACCCTTTTGGAATTTGATGACAAACTCCGGGCCGATGAAGTGCTGCAGAGAAAGCTGCGCAGCCTGGGCAACGTCACCATCATCACCAGCGCCCTGACCCAGGAAGTGCTGGGCGATGGCCAGAAGGTGACGGGGCTGGTCTACCACGACCGCGTCGGTGGCGATGCGCACCGGGTCGAGCTCGAAGGCATCTTCGTGCAGATCGGGTTGCTGCCCAACACCGAGTGGTTGAAGGGTTCGGTGGCGTTGTCGCCCCGCGGCGAGATCGTCATCGATGACCGCGGCCAGACCAGCGTGCCAGGCGTGTTCGCAGCGGGCGATTGCACCACCGTGCCCTACAAGCAGATCGTCATCGCGATGGGCGCCGGTTCGACCGCCGCACTGAGCGCTTTCGATCACCTGATCCGTACATCCGTTCCCAAGAGCAGCGGCGTTGTCGCCGAAGCTGCCTGAAACGTCAGGGTCCCGGTTCACCGGGGCCCACCTGCTGGGTAAGCCACGCCATCACCCGGTCCATTACCGCTTAGAGGTCCAAGGAAATGAACCTACGTGATCTGAAATACCTGGTGGCGCTGGCCGAGCACCGGCACTTCGGCCGYGCCGCGGCCGCCTGCTTCGTCAGCCAGCCCACCCTGTCCACCCAGATCCGCAAGCTGGAGGACGAGCTTGGCCTGCCGTTGGTCGAACGTGCTCCACGCAAAGTGATGCTGACCCCGGCCGGGGTCGAGGCGGCGGCGCGTGCGCGCACGATCGTCGCCGAGGTCGAGCAGATGAAGGAAGCTGCCCGGCGCAGTCGCGATCCGGAAGCCGGTACGGTGCGGCTGGGGATTTTCCCCACGCTGGGCCCGTACCTGTTGCCGCATGTGATTCCCAACATCCGCGAACGCTTCCCGCAGCTGGAACTGTTGCTGGTCGAGGAAAAGAGCGACGAACTGCTGGCGCGGCTGCGCGAAGGCAAGCTGGATGCGGCGTTGCTGGCGCTGCCGCTGGACGACGATCAGCTGCATGCCGAATTCCTGTTCGAGGAACCGTTCCTGCTGGCCGTGTCCGGGCAGCATCCGCTGGCGCGGCGCCACCATCTGGACGTGCAGGAACTGTCCACGCAGAAGTTGTTGCTGCTCGAGGACGGGCATTGCCTGCGCGACCAGGCCCTGGCGGTCTGCCGGTTGTTTGGTGCCAATGAAAAGTCCGAATTCCGCGCCACCAGTCTGGAAACGTTGCGGCAGATGGTCGCCGCCGACGTGGGCATCACCCTGCTGCCCACCCTGTCGGTGAAACCGCCGGTGCCCCGTTCGGAGAACATTCGCCTGCTCGATTTCCAGGGCGATGATCGTCCCAGCCGCCGCATCGCGATGGCGTGGCGGCGCAGTTCGGCGATGACCGGTTTCCTCCAGCAGCTGGCGCAGCAGTTCAAGCGCCTACCGGCCGGCCTGTTCACCCTGGAAAACACCGATTCGGACGTGGGCACGGCACCGCGCCGCAGCGCCTGATACGCCGACCGCCCAACACGCTGAACCGGCCGCATCGTTGTCGATGCGGCCCGGGTCGCATCCGCCTTCGATAGGCAGCACAATAGAACCCAGGCGGCGCCAGCAGGCGCCGCCTTTTGCATGGGCCATCATCAATCGCAAGGAGCTTTACATGTCCACTTCCAGCGGGCTGCCCCCGTCCATCATCGTTTCCAGCCACGACATGGATCGGCTGGATGCCATGCTCGACTCCCCGGCGGTCAGCCAGACCGCCGCGGCTGCGGCCCTGGCCGCCGAACTCAACCGGGCCACGGTGGTGGCGCCGGAGCAGATGCCCGAGGGCATCGTCATGATGCATTCGCGGGTGGAATGCGAAGATGAGCTGCAGAACGAGAAGCACGTGCTGACGCTGGTCTACCCGCGCGAAGCCGATGTCGAGCAGGGCAAGGTGTCGATCCTTGCGCCCGTGGGCACCGCGCTGCTGGGCCTGGCCGTCGGCCAGACCATGGACTGGGATGCACCGGGTGGCCGCAAGCTGCGCTTGCGTGTGACGGCGGTCCACAACCAGCCCCAGTCCTGAATTCCCTGCCGCTGCGCAGGTTCCCCGTTTCGTACCAGGAGTCGCAATGAACACCGTTTCTCCGTCCAAACTCACCCAGCTGCGTGATCTGTCCGTCGTGGTCGCCGATACCGGTGATTACGAAGCGATCAAGCGCTTGAAGCCGGTCGACTGCACGACCAATCCGACCCTGGTGAAGAAGGCGCTGGATCTGCCGGTGTATGCGGACCTGATCGAGACGGCACTTGCGTGGGGCCGCGAGCAGTCGGGTGAGCGCGAGACGATCGTGCACGCGGTGGCCGATCGCCTGACCGTTGGCGTGGGCACGCTGCTGAGCACGCTGGTGCCGGGCCGGGTGTCGACGGAAGTGGATGCCGACCAGGCCCACGATACGGCGGCGACGGTGGCCAAGGCGCGCCAGTTCATCGCGATGTACGAGGCGGCCGGTGTGCCGCGCAGCAAGGTGCTGATCAAGATCGCGGCGACGTGGGAAGGCGTGGAGGCGGCGCGGGTGCTGCAGGCCGAGGGTATCGACTGCAATCTGACGTTGATCTTCAATCCGACCCAGGCGCTGGCCTGCAGCGAGGCGGGGGCGTTCCTGATTTCGCCGTTCGTGGGACGCATTCTGGACTGGTACGTGGCCCATGGGCAGGCGCCGGCCGATATCGATGCCGATCCGGGCGTGGTGTTCGTGCGCGGGGTGTATGCCGAGTTCAAGCGCCGCGGTTCGCCGACGGTGGTGATGGGTGCCTCGTTCCGTTCGACGGCGCAGATCGAGGCGCTGGCGGGGTGCGATCGTTTGACGATTTCGCCGGATCTGCTGGAGAAGCTGGATGCCGACCATGGCGCGCTGTCGCGCAAGCTGGTGGCCGGCGCGGCCGAAGCGGTGTCGGTGACGCCGATCGATGCGGCGCGCTTTGCGACGGATCTGGCCGCCGATCCGATGGCGACCGAGAAGCTGGCGACGGGGATCGATGCGTTCGCCAAGGATCTGGAAGCGCTGCGCCAGACGATCCGCGAGCGGTTGTAAGCGGTTCGCGTTGTCTGGACAGTGGAGAGCCCCGCATTGCGGGGCTTTTTGTTTTTTCGGGCAGCTGCACGTTTGACTGCGACTGCGACTGCGACTGCAACGGCAACGGCAACCGCAACCGCAACCGCAACCGCAACGGCTCACTGTCGACGGGTTGGGGTCGGTGTGGGTGGGATGGCGGGACCGTCAC
>NZ_JBFULO010000058.1:0-14925 GCF_054049855.1 Stenotrophomonas sp. P5_B8
CCAATTGGCTGTCCGGCAGCGTTGCGGCGATGCGCAGCGCCAGGTCGAATCCACCGCCGACCACGTCGACCAACTGGTCGTCGGCGGAAAGGTCCAGCGCCACCTGCGGATAGCGTGCAAGGAACCCCGGCAGCCAGTACGGCAACTCCTGGCTGGCCACCACCTGCGGCACGGTGATCCGCAGCCGTCCGCTGGGCGTGGCCTGCCCTGCACGGGCACGGTCATCGGCCTGGTCCAGCCGCTCCAGCAGCGCCACGGCCTCGCGGTAGTAATCGCGGCCGGCCTCTGTCAGCGACAGCCGTCGGCTGTTGCGGTCGAGCAACCGGACCTGCAGGTGCTCTTCCAGTTGCCGCAGTTGCCGCGACATGGCCGAGTGGGTGGTGCCCTGCCGCTCGGCGGCAGCGGTGAAACTGCCGGCGTCGACGATCGCGCGCAGCGCACGCAGGGCGGCGAAGTGATCCATCGGCAGGCAGCTCCGGTTGGCAGGGCCCGCCGGATGCGGGCCCTGCCAGCTTATCAAGCGCCGTCGCTCGACTTGCGCACCGGCAGCGCCAGGATCGCCTCGGTGGCCATGACATCGCCGAACGCGTCGTCGATCTGTGCCAGCGACGCTTCGTGCAGCGCGCGGTGGCCGATGCGCTTGCCGCCGGCCAGGTCGAGGTCGCGGCTGGCGCTGGCGTCGGAGGACACGATCACCCGATAGCCGCGCGGGGCCGCGGCCGCGTCACGGGCGGCGCCCACCACGCAGGCATGGGTCTGCAGGCCGGTGACGATCAAGGTGTCGATACCGGCGTCCTGGAGCACCTTGTCCAGCGCGGCGGCCGAGGCGCCGGCGAACACGCTCACGTTGTCCTTCTGGATCACGGTTTCGCCGCTGCGCGGCTGCATGTCGCGGTGGAAGGCCACATTGACGCTGCCCTGAGCGAACAGCGGCGCGCCGGCCGGCAGCACATGCTGCACGTGGATGACGCGGATGCCGTTGGCATCGGCGAAGTCGACCACACGACGGGCCTGGGCCAGCGCGGCCACGCCATCGGGAATGACCATGCGGCCGCCGGCAAAGCCCGGGGCGGCACTGGCGTCGAAATACTCGTTCTGGAAGTCGATCACCAGCACCGCGGTTTTTGCGGCATCCAGCGCGGTAGCGCTGGGCGCACCGGCCAGCTGGCGGATGGTGGGATGGCTCGGTTCGGCGGCAACCGCCGGGGCGATGGCGGCCATGCCGATCAGACTGGCCAGGCCAAAGGTGGTGAGGTTCATGGGAGTGCTCCTGTGCGTGGAAGGTGGGCACAGGATGCGCGCCGACCTGTGCGCCCACCAGCCATCTTCCTGCACGCCATCTGTGCGGGAACTGCACAGATAACGTTCCAGGCACGCCAACGCAACGGGGCGCCCGAAGGCGCCCCGCTGTGGATTCACCAGTGTCGCCGGACCGCTTACAGGCGGCTGGCGATGGCCTGGGCGAAGCCCATGGTGTTGCCGGTGCCGCCCAGGTCGCCGGTCAGCGAGTCCTTGGCTTCCAGCGTGGCCACGATGGCCTTGCGCAGGCGCTCGGCGTTGTCGGTCTGGCCGACATGGTCCAGCATCTGCGCGGCTGCCAGCAGCAGCGCGCACGGATTGGCCTTGCCCTGCCCGGCGATGTCCGGCGCGGTGCCGTGCACGGCTTCGAAGATGGCCGCGTTCTCACCGATGTTGGCGCCCGGGGCCAGGCCCAGGCCACCGACCAGACCGGCGCACAGGTCGGAAATGATGTCGCCGAACAGGTTGGTGGTCACGATGATGTCGAACTGTTCCGGACGCATCACCAACTGCATGCAGCAGTTGTCGACGATCATTTCCTGGAACTCGATTTCCGGGTACTTGGCCGCCACTTCGCGCGCCACGGCCAGGAACAGGCCCGAGGTCGACTTGATGATGTTGGCCTTGTGCACGGCGGTGACCTTCTTGCGGCCGGTGCTGCGGGCCAGCTCGAAGGCGTAGCGCACGATGCGCTCGGAGCCCTTGCGGGTGATACGGGTGCCCGAGAACGCGGTCTCGCCATCGGCCGACACTTCCTGGCCTTCGGCCAGGTAGGCGCCTTCGGTGTTCTCACGCACGGTGATCAGGTCCACGCCGTCGCCAAAGCGCGACTTGGTGTTCGGGAAGGACACCGCCGGACGCACGTTGGCATACAGGTCGAAATGACGACGCAGGCTGACGTTGATCGAGGTGAAGCCGCCACCGACCGGGGTGGTCAGCGGGCTCTTCAGGGCGATCTTGTTGCGCGCGATCGATTCCAGCGTGGAGGCCGGCATCAGGTCGCCGTGCTTTTCCAGCGCGACCAGGCCTGCGTCGGCGTCTTCGTATTCAAAGCCGGTGTCCAGCTTGCCGAGCACGAACAGGGTAGCGTCCATGATCTCCGGGCCGATGCCGTCGCCGCGGATGACCGTGATTTTCTGCGTCATTGATGTGTAGTCCGAACCGAGGGGGAGCGCCGTCCGTCAGCTACGCGGAGCACGGGCGCAAGGGAAGTTTCATCGGCAATTATGCCTGACCCGCCCAACGGACCCAAATCCGCCATTGGTGGTAGTGACGTCCGCTGGCCGGCAACAAGGCGGTCCCACCCCACGGTAGCCACCGACCGTCGGTCGGTGGGCACACCTTGTCGAACATGAACGAAAACCCGCCGGCGCGTCGCCGGCGTCACCCGGGGCGGGCCGCACGGCGGCCCTGGACCTCAGTGTTCGTGAACGGCCGGGGCGTCCGCGCCGCCTTCGAGCTGGTCGAGGAAATCGACGGCGCGGCGCAGGTGCGGGATCACGATCGAGCCGCCGACCACCAGGCCGACCGAGAAGGTCTCGAAGAACTCTTCGCGGGTGACCCCGGCGTCCTTGCACTGGGCGACGTGGTAGCTGATGCAGTCATCGCAGCGCAGCACCATCGAGGCGACCAGGCCCAGCAGCTCCTTGGTCTTCACATCGAGCGCGCCAGCCTGGTAGGTCTGGGTGTCGAGCGCGAAGAACCGCCGCACGACCTGGTTGGGCTCGCCGAGGATGCGCTGGTTCATGCGCTGGCGGAATTCGGTGAATTCGGCGATGCGATCCTTGCTGCCGTCGTCGGCCGCGCTCATGCCGGGCCCTGCCCGGCCAGCAGCGGCTCCAGCTTGCCGGCGCGATGCAGGGCCATCATGTCGTCGTAGCCGCCCACATGGACGTCACCGACGAAGATCTGCGGCACGCTGGTGCGGCGGGTCTTGGCCATCATCTTCTCGCGCTCGACCGGATCCAGGTCGATCCGCACTTCGGTCCAGTCGCGACCCTTGCTCTTGAGGAAGTTCTTGGCAGCCACGCAGTAGGGGCAGACCGCGGTCGAATAGATGGTGATGGCAGGGGCCCCACCCGGGTTGGACGCAACATCTTGGCTCACGGGAAACTCCACGGACAAACGAGTGTCTGTACATGGTAGCTGGCTGCTGGATTTTCCACGTCATCACCGCAACACTGTGGATTAACCGCAGATTTGCATGGCGCCTGTCACGCTGCCGCCTGGTCCCCTGCCCCGCCCGTCCTGGAGCTTCGATTGCGCCCTCTGCTGCTCTCCGCCGCGCTGACTCTCGCCCTGGCCGCGCCGTTGGTGTCCGCGCAGGAGTCCAAGCTGCCCGACATCGGCTCCTCGGCCGGTGAACTGCTGACCCCGGCCCGCCAGGCCGAATACGGCGGGATGATGCTGCGCGAGCTGCGCAACTACGGCTACCTGCTGGACGACCCGCTGGTGGACGACTGGCTGCAGACCATGGGCGCCCGGCTCGGCTCCAACAGCGCCCAGCCGCGCCAGTCGTACACGTTTTTCATGCTCAAGGACCGCCAGATCAACGCCTTCGCCACCCTGGGCGGGTACGTGGGGGTCAACGCCGGCCTGGTGCTGACCGCCGAGCGTGAGGACGAGGTGGCGGCGGTGCTGTCCCACGAAATCGCCCATGTCACCCAACAGCACGTGCTGCGCGGGGTGGAACGGGCCCAGCGCGACCAGATCCCGATCCTGCTGGGCATGCTGGCGGCGGTGGTCGCCGCGCAGCAGGCCGGCGGCAATTCCTCGGGCGATGCGACCATGGCCGCGATCACCTCCGGCATGGGGCTGATGCAGCAGCGCCAGATCAACTACACCCGCAGCAACGAATCCGAGGCTGACCGCCTGGGCATCCGCACCCTGGCCCGCAGCGGCTACGACGTGGATGCGATGGCCGGCTTCTTCGAACGCATGTCCGCCTCGATGCGCGGCAATGCCGGCGGCTACTCGGTACCGGACTTCCTGCAGACCCACCCGGTCACCACCACCCGCATCAGCGAGGCCAAGGCCCGCGCCGAGCAGATGAAGAAGGACACCGTGCTGCTCACCACCGAGGTGCCCGGCGGAGTCCGCCAGGAGCGGGTGAACCCGGCCGATCCGGCGTTGTCCGATCCGATCGTGCGCGGCAACAATCCAATGCTGCCGGCCTCGATGCAGATCTCGGTCAACAGCCTCAGCCGCGGCGCCACCGGCCAGTTCGAATGGGCACGCGAGCGCTTGCGCGTGCTCAGCGCCGATACCCCCGGCGATGTGGTGCGTGAATACGAAAACCTGCAGCGCGCGCAAAAGCAGGGGCTGACCCAACCGCAGCGCTATGGCCTGGCCCTTGCGCGGCTGCGCAACAGCGGCGCCGGCGAGGCCCGGCGCGACCTGACCGAGCTGCTGCGCGACCACCCCGACAACCTGTGGGTAGCGCTGGCGCTGGGCGAGGCCGAATCGCGTTCGGGCCAGCCGAACCAGGCCAATACGCGCTTTGAGACGCTGCTGCGCCAACACCCGGGCAGCCGTCCGGTGGCGCTGACGTACGCGGAGATCCTCAACGAACAGGGGGGCCGCGAGGCCGGCCAGCGGGCCCAGGCGATGCTGCGCCCGTTGCTGTCGCAAAGCGGCAATGATCCGGTGTTCCAGCTGCGCTACGCCCGCGCCAGCGAACTGGCCGGCGATACGGTGCGCGCCAGCGAGGCCTACGCCGAAGCGGCGTTCCTGAACGGTCGCCCGGAACAGGCGCTGATGCAGCTCCAGGCGCTGAAGAAGCAGCCGGCACTGGACTACGTGGGCCGTGCCCGGGTCGATGCGCGCATCGAGAGCATCACCCCGACCGTGCTGGAAATGCGCCGCCAGGGCATCCGCGACCCCGAGCTGGAGCGGCGCTGAGCCCGCTGGCGCCCCGGCGGCAGATGACGGCGCCATGGCAGTTGCAGGCAGTGTGGGCCAGGGCCGTCACAAACATGTCATGAAACCGTAGTCTACTGGGCTCAATCCCGGTCTGATAAGCAATACGGTGCCACGTGCAGAAACGCATTCTGATCGTCGATGACGAACCCGCGATCCGCGAAATGGTCGCCTTCGCCCTGCGCAAGGGCGACTACGACCCGATCCATGCCGGCGATGCCCGCGAGGCGCAGACGGCGATCGCAGACCGCGTCCCGGACCTGATCCTGCTGGACTGGATGCTGCCCGGCACCAGTGGGCTGGACCTGGCCCGACGCTGGCGCAAGGAAGCCCTCACCCGCGAGGTGCCGATCATCATGCTCACCGCGCGCGGCGAAGAGAATGATCGCGTCGGCGGCCTGGAAGCCGGTGTCGACGACTACGTGGTCAAGCCGTTCTCGGCCCGCGAGCTGCTGGCCCGCATCCGAGCGGTGATGCGCCGCGCCCGCGACGATGACGAAGACGGCAGCGTCGCGGTGGGTTCCATCCGCATCGACGGCGCCGCCCACCGCGTCTTCGCCGGTGACCAGCCGGTGCCGATCGGTCCGACCGAATACCGCCTGCTGCACTTCTTCATGACCCACCCCGAGCGTGTCTACACCCGCGCGCAGCTGCTGGACCATGTGTGGGGCGGCAGCGTGTACGTGGAAGAGCGCACCATCGACGTGCACATCCGTCGCCTGCGCAAGACCCTGGAACCGTTCGGCGCGGAAAACATGGTGCAGACCGTGCGCGGCGCCGGTTACCGGTTCTCGACCTCGACCTGAGTCTCGTCGGGCCGGTGCCTGGCCATTGCGCCCGGTGCCGGCCACTCCTGCTATAACCTTGGATCGCGTCCGAGGACCGCACCTTCTGCGAGACCGCAATGCCCCGCCACATCCGCTCTGCCTGGTTGAAAACGCTGGCCACCCTCGCCGCCCTGCTGCTCGCGGCCGGCGTGCTGGGCCTGGTGGTCGGACATGTATGGATGTGCATCGCACTGGCCTCCATCGGCGCGCTGGCCTGGCACTACTGGCGGCTGCGCCGGGTGCTGCGCGGGCTGACCGCCCGGCATCGCTGGGACATGGGGGACGGCACCGGCGTGTGGAACGAGCTGGACCGGCTGCTGTACCGCAACCAATGGGAAATGCGCACGCGCAAGCGACGCCTGCTGGACATGCTGCGCAGCTACCGCGCCGCCGCCGCCGCGCTGCCCGATGCGGTGGTGGTGGTGGACCGCAACAGCCAGCGCGTGCAGTGGTTCAACGAAGCGGCCACCTCGCTGCTCGGCCTGCACCACCCCGGCGATCTGGGCGAGGCGCTGGTGCAGCGCCTGCAGCCGATGCCGCTGGCCCACTGGCTGGCTGGCGGACGCAATGCCGAGCCGATCCTGGATGTGCCCTCGCCGGTCGATCCGGCCATCCGCCTCAACCTGCGCCTGATCCCCTATTCGCCCGATTACTGGCTGCTGATCGCCCGGGACGTAAGCAAGCTGCTGCGCCTGGAACAAGTGCGCCGCGACTTCGTGGCCAACGTCTCCCACGAGCTGCGCACGCCGCTGACAGTGGTGCACGGCTACCTGGACATGATGGAGCCGGAAGACTTCCCCGGCACCGGCCCGATGCTGGAAGAAATGCGCAAGCAGTCCCAGCGCATGGCCCAGTTGGTTGAAGACCTGCTGACCCTGTCGCGGCTGGAATCGCAGGAACACACCGAGGAAGAAGCGGTGGCGATGGCGCCGATGCTGGCCACGCTGCGCCGCGAGGCCGAGGCGCACAGCCAGGGCCGCCACCAGATCAGCGTGGTCGACAACGCCGGTATCGACCTGCAGGGCTCCAACAAGGAACTGCACAGTGCGTTCTCCAACCTGGTCACCAACGCGGTGCGCTATACCCCGGCCGGTGGCCGCATCGAGGTGGAACTGGCGCGCGAAGGCCAGGGCGCGGTGCTGTCGGTGCGCGACACCGGCTACGGCATTCCCGCCACCCACCTGCCGCGCCTGACCGAACGTTTCTACCGCGTATCGAGCAGCCGATCGCGCGAAAGCGGCGGCACCGGCCTGGGCCTGTCGATCGTCAAGCACATCCTGGGCCTGCACCACGCGCGCCTGGAGATCCAGAGCGAGGTCGGCAAGGGCAGCGTGTTCTCGTGCCACTTCGACGCCGACCAGGTGCGTGCACGCACCGAAACGGCCTCCCTTCCTTCTGCAGAAGACTTCTCCGCATGAGCACCCTCGTCCCGATCGCCGTGCCGGTGGACAACGATCCGCTGCGCGACCCGGCGCTGTACATCAACCGCGAACTGTCGCAGCTGGACTTCAACTTCCGCGTGCTGGCCCAGGCCATGGATACGCAGGTGCCGCTGCTGGAGCGCCTGCGCTTCATGTGCATCTCCTGCACCAACCTGGACGAGTTCTTCGAGATCCGCGCCGCCGCCGTGCGCCACGCGCAGGAGTTCGGCCTGCCACCGGCACCGGACGGGATGACCCCGCAGGCGATCCTCAACTCGATCCACGACCGCGCCGCGCAACTGGTGGACCAGCAGTACCGCTGCTGGAACGAGACGCTGCGCCCGGCGCTGCACGAGGCCGGCATCGACGTGCTCGGGCGCCACTCCTGGAACCATCGTCAGAAGCGCTGGCTGCGCGCGTTCTTCCGCAACGAGATCATGCCGGTGCTGTCGCCGCTCGGCCTGGACCCGTCGCATCCGTTCCCGAAGATCCTCAACAAGTCGCTGAACATTGTGGTGGTGCTCAAGGGCACCGACGCGTTCGGGCGCGCCGGCCACCTGGCGATCGTGCGCGCGCCGCGTTCGCTGCCGCGCATCATTCAGCTGCCGGAAAAACTCGGCGGCCCGCAGACCTATGTGTTCCTGTCCTCGGTGCTCTCCACCTTCGTCGATGAGCTGTTTCCGGGCATGGAAGTCCAGGGGGCCTACCAGTTCCGCGTCACCCGCAACTCCGAGCTGGTGGTGGACGAGGAAGAAGTGGAGAACCTGGCACTGGCGCTGCGCGACGAGCTGGTCGACCGCGGCTACCGGCCGGCGGTGCGCCTGGAGATCGCCCAGGACTGCCCGCGCGACATCGTGCGCACGCTGCTGCAGAACTTCGGCCTGACCGAGAACGCGGTCTACCGCATCGACGGCCCGGTCAACCTCAACCGCGTGATCCAGCTGTACGACCTGCTGGCCCGCCCGGAACTGAAATACCCCACGCTCAACCCGCGCGTGCTGCGCGATGGCGACGGCATCTTCGACGTGGTGTCGCGCAAGGACGTGCTGCTGCACCATCCCTTCGATGCATTCACCCCGGTGCTGGACCTGATCAAGCAGGCCGCGGTGGATCCCAACGCGCTGGCGATCAAGCAGACGCTGTACCGCACCGGCAAGGATTCGCAGATCGTCGATGCGCTGATCCAGGCCGCGCGCAACGGCAAGGACGTGACCGTGGTGGTCGAGCTGCGCGCGCGCTTCGACGAGGAAGCCAACCTGGGCCTGGCCGATCGCCTGCAGGAAGCCGGCGTGCAGGTGGTGTACGGCGTGGTCGGCTACAAGACCCACGCCAAGATGCTGCTGATCGTGCGCCGCGAAGGCCGCAAGCTGCGCCGCTACGTGCACCTGGGCACCGGCAATTACCACAGCGGCACCGCGCGCGCGTACACCGACCTGAGCCTGATCACCGCCGATCCGGATATCGGCAACGACGTGCACCTGCTGTTCCAGCAGTTGTCCGGGCTGGCGCCGCGGACCAAGCTCAAGCGCCTGCTGCAATCGCCGTTCACCCTGCACCCGGGCCTGCTGCAGCGCATCGATCGCGAAACCCGGCTGGCCGCCAGTGGTCGCCCGGGCCGGATCATCGCCAAAATGAACGCCCTCAACGAACCGCAGATGATCCGCGCGCTGTACGCCGCCTCGCAGGCCGGTGTGCAGATCGACCTGATCGTGCGCGGCGCCTGCACGCTGCGCCCGGGCGTGCCGGGGGTGTCGGACAACATCCGCGTGCGCTCGATCGTTGGCCGCTTCCTCGAACACAGCCGGGTCTACTGGTTCGGCAACGATGGCGCCGCCGAGCTGTACTGCGCCAGCGCCGACTGGCTGGAACGCAACCTCCTGCGGCGGGTGGAGACCTGCTTCCCGATCCTGGACCCGGAGCTGGCGCGAAAGGTGTACCGCGATGTGCTGCAGAACTACCTGGACGACAACCTCAATGCCTGGGAACTGCAGGCCAACGGCGAGTACGCCAAGTGCACCCCGGGCCACGACGAGCCGCCGCACTCGGCCCAGATGACGTTGATGCAGGGTCTGTAGGTGTACGCGTCATCGCGTGCGCGCTGCGGCCCCACGGCTTGCTACGCAGGCCGCTGGGCCCTCTTGCCACCACCCACAGCCCGCGCCGGTTGGTGCGCCCCCTGACTCAGGGGGCCATGCCCGCAGATGCATGGCGGTAGTGATGGCCGTTGATCGCCAGCGTCATGAACCGCTGCGACCCCACGTCGCAGCCCATGTGAAGGCCGCGCGGTGACTTCGCGCCCCACCCATCGGCTAACATTCGACCATGCCGCATACCTCCACGACTCCGCCCGCCCTGCAGGATGGCGATCTGCTCGCCGCCATCGACCTGGGTTCCAACAGTTTCCACATGGTCATCGCGCGTTACACGCTTGGGCAGCTGCGGGTGGTCGACCGCCTGCGCGAGACCGTGCGCATGGCCGACGGCCTGGATGGCAAGGGCGGCCTGTCCGCCGAGGCCCGCCAGCGCGCGCTGGAATGCCTGGCGCGGTTCGGCCAGCGCATCCGCGCGATCCCGCCGGCACGGGTGCGTGCGCTGGCCACCAACACGGTGCGCCAGCTGCGTTCGCCACATGCCTTCCTCATGCCGGCCGAAACCGCGCTCGGGCATGCCATTGAAGTGGTCAGCGGCCGCGAAGAGGCGCGCCTGATCTATCTTGGCGTCGCGCATGCGCAGCCGCCCAAGCCCGACCAGCGCCGGTTGGTGATCGACATCGGCGGTGGCTCGACCGAGTTCATCATCGGCCAGGGCATGCAGACCTTGGAGCGCGAAAGCCTGCAGGCCGGCTGCATCGCCAGCACGCGGCGTTTCTTCCCGGGCGGCAAGCTCAGCCGCAAGCGCTGGAAGGACGCGCTGACCGAGATCGGCGCCGAGTTCCAGCAGTTCGCCACCAAATACCGTTCCCTGGGCTGGCAGGAAGCGCTGGGCTCCTCGGGCACGCACAAGGCGATCAGCGAAATCTGCGCGACCATGAAGCTGAGCAAGGGCGCGATTACCGCCGAGGCGCTGCCACAGCTGCGCGATGAGCTGCTCAAGGCCAAGCGCATCGAAGACATCGACCTGCCCGGCCTCTCGGCTGATCGCCGCCCGATCATCGCCGGCGGCATCCTGGTGCTCGAGGCCGCCTTCCAGGCGCTGGGCCTGCAGAAGCTGCTGGTCAGCAAGGCCGCCATGCGCGAAGGCATCCTGTACGACATCCTCGGCCGCGCCAGCGAGAACGACCTGCGCGATGAATCGGTGGCCGCGCTGACCCTGCGCTACGGTATCGACACCACGCAGGCCGACCGGGTCGAGCGCACCGCGATGAACCTGCTTGGCCAGGTCGAGGACAGCTGGGCGCTGGACCCCGACGATGCGCGCATGCTCGGCTGGGCCGCGCGCCTGCACGAGCTGGGCCTGATGATCGCGCACAGCGGTTATCACGTGCATGGCAGCTACGTGCTGGAGAACTCGGACATCGCCGGCTTCTCGCGCCAGGAACAGCAGCTGCTGGCCGCGCTGGTGCGCAGCCATCGCCGCAACATCTCCAAGTCGGCCTTCGATGCCCTGCCCGAACGCCTGCTGCAGCCGGCGCGCCGCATGACCGCACTGCTGCGGCTGGCGGTGCTGCTCAACCGCGCCCATGAAGACACCCCGATGCCGGCGCTGGAACTGACCGCCGAGGACAGCCGGTTGTCGCTGATCCTGCCCCAGGCCTTCATCGATGCCCGTCCACTGCTGCGCGCGGACCTGATCGGGGAAGCCGAAGGCATGGCCGGGCTGGGCGTGCAGTTCCGGCCGTTCGTGGCCTGACGCCTTCCCCCGCGCGTCCGTCCCGGTCGCGCGGCCACCGCGCCACAAGACAGCCTGACCGACCCGTTGTCGGGCGCGCGCGGTCGATCCGGCCCCGGCCGTCCGGCTGACCGGTTGATGTCTCACCGTGACCGTTTGCGTGTCCGCCCCGCGCCCGGCGCGGCCATATCCGCGCCAAAACCATGTTGCTTCGCAACATGTGGATACATTCAGATACACATCGACATGCATCGCATGTGTGGGCATATTCCCAAGCTATTGCTTTTGCTGAATTTTTGCTCTCACCGGAAAGCTATCGTGAAAAATTTTTCACTTTTGCTTTACAGGACCTTAACTACCGAGACTATGATCAAGAACCGGCCTGAACAGGGTCGGATTTTTGAGGCGGCGGGGACTTGGGCCCGCCACCTCTTTTTGAGTCAGTTCCGAACGAGAGAGAGACCACATGAATTCACGCACCAACGTATTGGGGCACGCGATCCGCTGTGCCCTGATCGCCGGCACCGCAGGCCTGATGGCCGCGCCGGCGATGGCACAGGACGCGCCGACCGCTACCAATCTGGACCGCATCGAGATCACCGGTTCGCGCATCCGCCAGGTTGACGTGGAAAATGCCCAGCCGGTGCTGGCCATCACCCGTACGGACATCGAACGCCAGGGCTTCAGCTCGGTGGCCGACATCCTGCAGAACGTCACCGCCATGGGCAGCCCGGCGATCAGCCGCGCCAACGTCCTGAGCGCCGGCGAGAACGCGGGCGGCACCTACATCGACATGCGCAACCTGGGCGCGCAGCGCACCCTGGTGCTGATCAACGGCAAGCGCCTGGGCATCAGCACCTCCGGCTACCAGGACGTGTCGAGCCTGCCGGTGTCGGCAGTGGAACGCGTGGAAGTACTGAAGGACGGCGCGTCGGCCATCTACGGTTCGGACGCGATGGCCGGTGTGGTCAACATCATCACCCGCCATGATGTCACCGGCGTGACCGCCAACGTCTACCACGGCCAGTACAGCCAGGGCGACGGCGCGCGCGACCGCTTCGACGTGGTCGCCGGCTGGGCCAACGACCGTGGCTCGATCACCCTCTCGGCCGAGCACACCGAAGAAAAGGCCGTGTGGGCCAAGGACCGTGGCTTCAGTGCCTACGGCAACACCGACCGTCACCCGACCGAAGCGTGGACGACCGTCAGCCAGTACGGCCAGATCACCGGCCTGCGTGGCCCGGGCTGCACCGGCACCGCCGCCTGCAGCTACTCGCTCAACCGGGGTGCCAACCCGCTCAGCCCGGCCAACTACCACCTGACCAACGCCAATGCTCCCGACGGCGATGTCAGCAACACCAACGAGCAGATGCACCTGAACTACCCGCTGAAGCGGGATTCGCTGTTCGTCGATGGTCGCCTGAACATCACCGACGACATCCGCTTCAGCACCCAGCTGGGCTACAACAAGCGTGACTCCAGCCGCCAGATCGCCGGCTACCCGCTGCAGTCGTCCACGGCCGGCATCGGCCCGATGTCGATCGACAGCTACTTCAACCCGTTCGGTCGCAAGAACGGCTACGCCACCCCGACCGCCGTGGCCTGGAACCACCGCACCTGGGAAGTGCCGCGCGTCAGCGACAGCTCGCTCAAGACCTACCGCGCCGTGGCCGCCTTCGATGGTTCGTTCAACATCGGCGAGCGCTACTTCGATTGGGAAGTGGGCTACCAGTACAACAAGAACGAACTGCGCCAGCACGCCACCGGCAACCTGCACAAGGAACGCGTGAAGAACGCGGTCGGCCCGTCGTACTTCAACGCCGCCACCGGCAAGGTCGAGTGCGGCAGCGCTGCCGCCCCGATCGCCAACTGCATGGTGTGGAACCCGCTGATCGCCGCAGGCGTGACCGACCCGTACGGTCTGACCGGCAACCAGGCGCTGATCGACTACCTGATGCCGGCGGAAGACTCCACCGGCAAGACCGTCGGCAAGAACTTCTTCGCCACCATCGCCGGCTCCATCGTGACGCTGCCGGCCGGCGACCTGGGCTTTGCGTTCGGCCTGGAAAACCGCAAGGAAACCGGTGAGTTCATCCCCGATGCGCTGGCCCAGACCGGCGCGACCACCAACCTGGCTTCCGGCCCGACCGGCGGCAGCTACAAGGTCAAGGAAGCGTACGTCGAGTTCAACGTGCCGGTCCTGGCCGACCTGCCGGGTGCCAAGGAACTGACCTTGAACGCGGCGACGCGCTTCTCGGACTACGACACCTTCGGCAACACGCTCAACAGCAAGTTCGGCTTCAAGTGGCGTCCGATCGACCAGATCCTGGTCCGCGGCACCTGGGCCGAAGGCTTCCGCGCCCCGACCATCGCCGACCTGTACGGCGGCGGCTCTGAAACCTTCACCACCGGCTATGCCGATCCCTGCGATACCGTCTACGGTCCGTCGCGTACCAGCGCCGCCGTGCGCGCCCGCTGCGCCCGCGACATCGCCAATGCCGACACCTACCGTCAGCTGAAGCAAGGCAACGTGCCGATCACCAGCAGCACCGACCAGACCCCGGTGCCGTTCACCAATGGCTCCAATCCGCTGCTGCAGCCGGAAACCTCCAAGAGCAAAACGCTCGGCGTGGTGTGGAGCCCGAGCTTCATCAGCAACTTCAACGTGTCGCTGGACTGGTGGAAGATCCGCATCGACAACACCATCGTTGCCGACAGCCCGAACCAGATCCTGATCGACTGCTACGAGCAGGGCATCGATTCGCGTTGCGCACAGTTCACCCGTGACCCGGCGCTGGGCATCGTCAACAAGCTGAACTACGGCAATCGCAACGCCGGTTTCCTGGAAACCGAAGGTTACGACATGGAGCTGACCTACCGTCTGGACACCGACGCGATGGGCAAGTTCAGCACCAACTGGTCGACCACCTACGTCAGCTCCAACATCTACCGTTCCACCAACGACACCAGCGTCGTGCCGACCCCGACCAACGGGATCTCCACCAACGCCACCAGCGGCTTCCGCGTGCGCTCCAACCTGACCCTGGGTTGGGACATGGGCAACTTCGGCATCAGCTGGACCGCGCGTTACTACTCTGGCGTCAAGGAGCAGTGCCTGAACGCAACCGCGCATCCGGATGAGTGCTCCGATCCGGGCGTGCGTGCGCCGTGGTACTCCGGTACGCGCAACTACAACGAGCGTGGTTCGGTGACCTTCCACGACGTGCAGTTGCGTTACAACCTGCCGTGGGATGCCACCGTATCGGTCGGTGCCAACAACGTGTTCGAGAAGTACGGCCCGAACATGTACACCAAGCCGAACTCGGTGTTCTCCTATTACGGCGGCTACGACATCGGCCGTTTCGTGTACATGAAGTACCAGCAGCGCTTCTGATCGCTGCCGGGTAATACCGCTGCACCCAACCACGGCCCTTCGGGGCCGTGGTTTTTTTTGCGTCATCGCCCATATGCGGGGCAAGCACGTGGCGCGCGTTCAGCCTTTCCAGACGCTGTTCGGTGGGTCGGGCGCTGGGCCCCCATGCCCTTTCCGGCGACGCCCCCGGCCGCGATGCGGCCTCCTCCTCTATTTCGCCTCCAGGGGCATGGGGACCCAGCGCCCGACCCACCGACCA
>NZ_JBFULO010000059.1:0-14794 GCF_054049855.1 Stenotrophomonas sp. P5_B8
GTGGACTCCTACGAGGAACGACTGCGCATGGCGCGTGAAGCTGTAAAGACCGATTCCAAGCGCGTGGCCCAGGTGGTCAAGGGCTGGGTGGCCAATGACTGACGCCGGCACCGCCCCCCTGTCCGGCGTCCAGCGCGCCGCCGTCCTGCTGCTCTCGCTGGGTGAACTGGACGCGGCTGAAGTGCTGCGCCACATGGAGCCCAAGGAGGTGCAGAAGATCGGCATCGCCATGGCCACCATGACCGACATCACCCGTGTCCAGGTCGAAGGCGTGATGGACCAGTTCAACAGTGAACTGGGCTCCAAGACCTCGCTGGGCGTGGGCTCGGACGACTACATCCGCAACATGCTGATCCAGGCCCTGGGCAGCGAGAAGGCCGGCAACCTGATCGACCGCATCCTGCTTGGCCGCAACACCACCGGCCTGGACGCGTTGAAGTGGATGGACCCGCGTGCGGTGGCCGACCTGGTCCGCAACGAGCATCCGCAGATCATCGCCATCGTGATGGCCCACCTGGAAACCGACCAGGCCGCCGATGCGCTCAAGCTGCTGCCCGAACGCACCCGCGTGGACGTGCTGCTGCGCATTGCCACGCTGGACGGCATCCCGCCGAATGCGTTGAATGAACTGAACGAAATTATGGAGCGCCAGTTCGCCGGCAACCAGAACCTGAAGTCGTCCAACATCGGCGGCGTGCAGTGCGCGGCCAACATCCTGAACTTCATGGACAGCGGCCAGGACCAGGCCATCCTGGGCGAGATCGCGCGCATCGACGCCCCGCTCAGCGGACGCATCCAGGACCTGATGTTCGTGTTCGACGATCTGGTCGACCTGGACGATCGCGAACTGCAGCTGGTGCTGCGCGAAGTCAGCGGCGAACGCCTGGGCCTGGCCCTGCGCGGTGCCGACATCAAGGTGCGCGACAAGATCACCCGCAACATGTCCCAGCGCGCCGCCGAAATCCTGCTCGAAGACATGGAAGCACGCGGTCCGGTGCGCCTGTCGGATGTGGAAGTGGCGCAGCGTGAGATCCTGGCCATCGTCAAGCGCATGGCCGATGAAGGCACGGTCACCATCGGTGGCAACGCGGAGGCGATGCTGTGAACAACGCCGTGCGCTGGCTTGCCCCGGACCTGCTGGCGGTGCCCGAACCGCCGCAGGACGAGCAGTTCGAACTCACCGGGCCCGATCTGGAGCACGAACCCGAACCGTTGCTGCAGCTGCCCACCCTGGAAGAAATTCAGGCAATCCAGGACAACGCGGAAAAGGATGGCTTCGAGCAGGGGCACGCCGATGGCCTGGCCCAGGGCCAGGCCGAAGTGCGTCGCCTGATCGCGCAGAYCGAAGGCATCCTGGACAACTTCAGCCGGCCGCTGGTGCGGCTGGAGAACGAAGTGGTGGCCGCGCTCGGCGAACTGGCCGTGCGCATCGCCGGCACCCTGGTCGGCCGCGCCTACGAGGCCGATCCGGCGCTGCTGGCGCAGCTGGTCAATGAAGCGGTGGACGCCGTGGGCGGTGCCAACCGCGAGGTCGAGGTGCGCCTGCACCCGGACGACATCGCCGCACTCGCCCCGCTGCTGCAGCTGTCACCGACCCAACGCCTGACCGCCGACCTCAGCCTCAGCCGTGGCGACCTGCGCGTGCATGCCGAGGCCGTGCGTCTTGATGGCACCCTCGAAGCGCGCCTGCGTGGTGCGCTCGATGCGGTGCTGCGCAAATCCGGAGCCAGCACATGAACACCGAACCCCTGCCCGCCCCCGCCGCCGAGTGGGCCGCCGCGCGCAACCTGCGTCTGGCCGCGCGCCTGGACAGCATCAAGCCCGATGGCAACCACGGCCGTGGCCTGATCCGCGAAGGCGTGCTGCGCCGCGCGGTCGGCCTGACGTTGGAAGCGGTCGGTTGCGAATCGCCACTGGGCGCCAGCTGCAAGGTTGAAGTTGCCGATGGCGGCTGGGTGGATGCCGAAGTGGTCGGCTTTGCCGGCGAACGCACCTATCTGATGCCCAGCGCCGAACTGCACGGCCTGCTGCCCAACGCCCGCGTCGTGCCGGCACTGGGCCGCGGTGGCGTGGAAGTCGGTGAAGGCCTGCTGGGCCGGGTCATCGACAGCGACGGCGTACCGCTGGACGGCAAGGGCCCGATCCGCGCCGAAGCCACGGTCGGCATGGCGGGCGTGTCGATCAATCCGCTCGCGCGTGAGCCGATCACCCAGCCGCTGGATGTGGGCGTGCGCGCGATCAACGCGCTGCTGCCGATCGGGCGCGGCCAGCGCGTGGGCCTGTTTGCCGGCTCCGGCGTGGGCAAATCGACCCTGCTGGGGATGATGACCCGGTATACCGCCGCCGATGTGATCGTAGTCGGGCTGATCGGCGAACGTGGCCGCGAAGTCCGCGACTTCGTCGAGAGCACGCTCGGCGAGGAAGGCCTGCGTCGCGCGGTGGTGGTGGCCAGCCCGGCCGACCGCCCGCCATTGGCGCGCCTGCATGGCGCCTACCGCGCCACAGCCATTGCCGAGTGGTTCCGCGACCAGGGCCTCAACGTGCTGCTGTTGATGGATTCGCTGACCCGTTTTGCCCAGGCCCAGCGTGAGATCGGCCTGTCGGTCGGCGAGCCGCCGACCACCCGCGGCTACCCGCCGTCGGTGTTCGCCAAGCTGCCGGCCCTGGTCGAACGCGCCGGCAACGGCGCCAAGGGCCGCGGCTCGATCACCGCCTTCTACACCGTGCTGACCGAAGGCGACGATCCGCAGGATCCGATCGCCGATGCCGCTCGCGCCATCCTCGATGGCCACATCCTGCTCTCGCGCCGGGTCGCCGACAGTGGCCTGTACCCGGCCATCGACGTGGAATCCTCGGTGAGCCGGGTGGTCACCGAAATCGCCGACGAACCGTGGCGCCTGCGCATCCGCAAGCTCAAGCGGCTGGTGTCGGCCTACTCGTCCAACCGCGACCTCATCGCGATCGGCGCCTACCAGCGCGGCAATGACCCGGCCACCGACGAAGCGTTGGAGCGCTGGTCGGACATCGTTGAATTCCTCAGCCAGGACGTCGCCAAGGCCGCCGACCTGCCGCACAGCCAGGCCGCGCTCAAGCGCCTGGTGGAACCAGAGGCATAACCCATGATCCAGTCCAAGCGCATCGATCCCCTGCTCAAGCGGGCCCAGGACCACGAAGACGAAGTGGCACGCGACCTGGCCGAACGCCAGCGCACGCTGGACACCCATCTGTCACGGCTGGATGAGCTGCGCCGGTACGCCGAGGAATACGCCAATGCGCAGATGGCCGCGACCAGTCCGGCGCAGCTGCTCAACCGGCGGGCCTTCCTGGACCGCCTGGACAGCGCGGTGGCCCAGCAAAGCCAGACCGTGGACAGCAACCGCGAGAAGGTTGAAGCCGAGCGCGCCCGCTTGATCCTGGCCAGCCGCGACAAGGCCGTGCTGGAACAGCTGGCGGCCAGCTACCGCGCGCAGGAAAAAGTGGTGACCGACCGCCGCGACCAGCGCGACATGGACGACATCGGCGCACGCCGGAGCCGCCAGGCCCAGCGCGAAGATGCCGACAACGAGACCGGAGGCACGCCGTGATGCCRCCCGCACTGCTGGGCAGCGGCGCTGCCACCGGCACCCCCAAGACCGCCGCCAACAGCCCGCGCAACGACACTGCTGGCGGCGACCGCCGGGACTTTGACGCGATGCTCAAGGGCGATGCCAACACGCCGAAGCCGTCGGATCCAACCGCCAGCAAGCCGGCCAAGCCAGAGGCGAGCGGCAAGCCGACGCCCGACGCGGACGCGGCCAAACCGGGTGATCCGGGCAAGCGCCCGGTTAGCGAGGACAGCGGCGAATCCGCTAGCGAGGTCGCTGCTGCTACGCCTGCCACCCCGGCCAAGCCGGGCGAGGACACCGCCGAAGACACCGATGCCGCGCCCTGGCCGCCGTTGGGCCTGGCCGGCCTGGCCCTGATCGGGCTGGAACCGGCCGCAGCGCCCGCGCCACCGCCGCCCGCGGCAGCAACCGGCACAGCCACCGATCCGCTGTTGGCCGCGGCCCTGCCTGCGACCGCCGCGGCGGCACCCGCGCTTCCCGCCACGGGCGCCGCCGGCACCGCCGCCACTACCGCACCGGCCGCTGCGATCGTGCTGCCGACCGATGCCGGGGTGACCGACGACAGCCAGCTGCTCAAGGCCGTCACCGATGCCATCGCCGGCAACGACGGCGGCGATGCGCCGGCCACGCCACTGCTGCACGCCCTGCATGCCGCCGCAGAACTCAAGGGCACTGCGGTCAGCGCCGCCTTCACCGGCAGCCCGACCGCCACCCCCGATGTGGGCGCCGATGACTTCGGCGACGCCATGAGCGCGCGGGTCGGCTGGCTGGCCGACCAGAAGATCGGGCATGCGGTGATCCGCGTCACCCCGCACGACCTGGGCCAGGTGGAAGTGCGCCTGCAGATCGACGGCGACAAGGTCCACGCCAGTTTCAGCAGCGCCCATGCCGAGGTCCGGCACGCGCTGGAAACCAGCCTGCCACGCCTGCGGGAAATGCTCGGCGAGCAAGGCTTCCAGCTGGGCAACGCCGATGTCGGCCACCAGCACACGGCACAGGATGGCAAGGCGGGGGGAGACAGCACCGGCCACGGCGGTGGTGACGGGGAACCGGCGTTGGCCGATATCACCGTGTCCCCCGCGCAGTTGATGCGCCAGCGCGGCCTGGTCGACGCCTACGCCTAAGCGCCCCAGGTAGTGCCGGCCGCTGGCCGGCTCCCCGCAATGCCGGACGGGCTCGACACAGCCGGTAGTGCCGGCCGCTGGCCGGCTCCCCGCAATGCCAGACGGGGTAGATAAGGCCTCACCCACGCATGGCGTGGCTCTACCCGTAGCCGGGCGGACCGGTAGAGCCACGCCATGCGTGGCTGCCTTTCGTTCCGACCACGCCATGCGCGCAACACCGCGCACCCGCCAGAAACCCGACGCGCCCCGCCTCCGGCATTCAGGCACGCCCTTTGCATGTAGCCAGGAAGCAATCCAATGGAGCTTCCCCTCGTGGCCGCAGCCGCCGACAAAACCAAGAAATCCGCCGACAAGGACAAGGCCGCCAAGCCGCGCAGTCCGTTGTTGATCACTGCCCTGGTGGCCGTGCTGGCTGCCGGTGCCGCCGGTGGCGGTGCGTGGTATTTCGCCACGTCTTCCCAGCACGACACGAAGACAGCCAAGCCCGCCGCCACCAAGGCCGTGCCGGCCCCGGCGCAGTACTTCGGCCTGGAGCCGCCGTTCGTGGTCAACCTCAACAGCAGCTTCGACGGCCCGCGCTACCTGCAGGTCGAAGTGCAGCTGATGACCCGCGACCCTGCCGCACTGGAGGCGATCAAGCTGCATGCCCCGGCCATCCGCGCCAAGCTGCTGATGCTGTTCTCGCAGGTCGAGCCGACCCAGATCGCCGATCGTGCCGGCAAGGAACGCCTGCAGGCCGACTCGCTGGCCGAAGTGCAGAAGCTGCTCAAGGCCGAAACCGGCACCAAGGGCGCCGACGAACTGCTTTTCACCAGCTTCGTCACCCAGTAAGGGCACACCATGAATGACCTGCTTTCCCAGGACGAGATCGATGCGCTGTTGCATGGCGTGGATTCGGGTGCGGTCGAAACCGATGTGGATGCCCCCACCCCCGGCGAGGCGCGCAATTACGATTTCGCCAGCCAGGACCGCATCATCCGTGGGCGCATGCCGACCCTGGAGATGGTCAACGAGCGCTTCGCGCGTTTGTGGCGGATTGGCCTGTTCAACCTGATCCGGCGCTCGGCCGAGCTGTCGGTGCGCGGCATCGAGCTGATCAAGTTCAACGACTACATGCACTCGCTGTACGTGCCGACCAACCTCAATCTGATCCGCTTCAAGCCGCTGCGCGGCACCGGGCTGATCGTGTTCGAACCCACGCTGGTGTTCGCCATCGTCGACAACTTCTTCGGCGGCGACGGACGCTATCCGACCCGCATCGAAGGCCGCGAATTCACCGCGACCGAAATGCGCGTCATCCACCTGCTGCTCAAGCAGACCTTCGCCGACCTGCAGGAAGCCTGGGCGCCGGTGATGGACGTGGAACTGGAGTACATCAACTCCGAGATCAACCCGCACTTCGCCAACATCGTCACCCCGCGCGAGTACGTGGTGGTGTGCCGCCTGCACGTCGAACTCGACGGCGGTGGCGGCGACATCCACGTCACCCTGCCCTACTCGATGCTCGAGCCGATCCGCGAGCTGCTCGATGCCGGCATCCAGAGCGACCGAAACGACCGCGATGCCAGCTGGGGCGTGATGCTGCGCGAACAGCTCAACGTCGCCGAAGTCACCCTGTCCAGCGTGCTGGCCACCAAACGCATGAGCCTGCGTGAGCTGACCCGGTTGAAGATCGGCGACGTACTTCCGATCGAGCTGCCCAAACAGGTGCCGGTGTGTGTGGAGAACGTCCCGGTGTTCACCGGTGAGTTCGGCGTCGCCAACGGTTTCAACGCGGTGAAGATCACCGCCACCCATCCGCCGGGCACCCGCCCGCGTGCTCCCGTACTGCAGGAAGACCCGCAATGAACGATATCGACACCAACGAACCGGCACCGGCGCAGTTCACCCAGCTGCAATCCGACGACACCTCGATCGGCGACGAGCTCAACCTGGATGTGATCCTGGACGTGCCGGTGACGCTGTCGCTGGAAGTGGGCCGCGCGCGCCTGCCGATCCGCAACCTGCTGCAGCTCAACCAGGGCTCGGTGGTGGAACTGGAACGCGGCGCGGGCGAATCGCTGGACGTGTTCGTCAATGGCACCCTGATCGCGCATGGCGAAGTGGTGGTCATCAACGATCGCTTCGGCGTGCGTCTCACCGATGTGGTCAGCCCCAGCGAACGGATCCGGAGACTGCGTTGATCGCATCGCTGCTCATCGCCGCCGGCACGCCGGCAGCCAAGGTCGGCCAGCACGCGGCCGCCGCACCGAGCATGTTCGGTGCGGTGCTGGCGCTGCTGGCGGTGCTGGCCTTGATCGTCGGCCTGGGCTGGCTGCTCAAGCGCATGCCCGGCAGCGGCTTCCGCCCGGCCGAGGGCCTGCGCGTGGTGGCCAGCCTCAACGTGGGCGCCAAGGAGCGCGTGGTGGTGGTGGAGGTCAACGGTGAGCAGCTGCTGCTGGGCGTCACCGCCGGTGGCATCAACACCCTGCACCACCTGCCCGAAGCGCTGCCGACGCCGGTCCCGGCACGCCTGCCCGACTTCAAAAGCCTCCCGAATTTCGCCCAGCTGCTGCAACAGCGGCTGCGCAAGGAACCCTGATCATGCGTGGCCCGAACGCCTCCTGGACCCGTTACCTGCCGTTGCTGCTGACCCTGCTGCTGTGCGCGCTGCCCGCGCTGGCGATGGCCGCCCCCGGCCTGCCCGGCACCCCGTCGCTGCCGGACGTGAATGTCGGCAAGATCGGCGGCCAGGCGGTCAGCCTGCCGCTGCAGACCCTGCTGCTGATGACCGCGATCACCCTGATCCCGTCGATGCTGCTGGTGCTGACCGCCTTCACCCGCATCATCATCGTGCTGGGCCTGCTGCGCCAGGCGCTGGGCACCGGCCAGACCCCCTCCAACCAAGTGCTGCTGGGCCTGGCCCTGTTCCTCACCGCGATGGTGATGCTGCCGGTCTGGCAGAAGGCCTGGGGCAGCGGCATGGCGCCCTACCTCAACGGCGAGATCGACTTCCAGACCGCCTGGACACTGACCACCGCGCCGCTGCGTGCCTTCATGCTGGCGCAGATCCGCGAGACCGACCTGATGACCTTTGCCGGCATGGCCGGGCACGGCACCTACTCCGGCCCGGACGCGATTCCGTTCCCGGTGCTGGTGGCCTCCTTCGTCACCAGCGAGCTGAAGACCGCGTTTGAAATCGGCTTCCTGATCTTCATTCCGTTCGTGATCATCGACCTGGTCGTGGCCAGCGTGCTGATGTCGATGGGCATGATGATGCTGTCGCCGATGCTGGTCTCGGCACCGTTCAAGATCCTGCTGTTCGTGCTGGTCGATGGCTGGGTGCTGGTGGTCGGAACCCTGGCGGCCAGCTTCAACGCGGTGCAGTGACATGACGCCCGAACTTGCCCTGACCGAACTGCGTGGTGGCCTGATCGTGGTGCTGTGGGTGGCCGGGCCGCTGCTGCTCACCGTGCTGATCGTCGGCGTGGTGGTCGGCGTGGTGCAGGCCGCCACCCAGCTCAACGAGCCGACCATTGCCTTCGTCGCCAAGGCCGCCRCACTCACCGCGGTGCTGTTCGCGCTCGGCAGCCTGCTGCTCGGCCAGCTGGTGGAATACACCACGCTGCTGTTCCAGCGCATTCCCCACCTGATCGGGTAGCAACGATGGATTCTGCCACCCAGATGGCAGCCGACGGCCTGCAGGCCTTCGGCATGATCGGCACCATCCTGTGGACCATGCTGCGCATCGGCGCGATGATCATGGCCATGCCCTTGATCGGCACGCGTGCGGTGCCGTCACGGGTGCGCGTGGTGCTGGCCGGCGCGCTGGCCGTGGCGTTGTCGCCGATGCTGCCGCCGGTGCCGGCGTGGACCGGTTTTGATGCGGCCACCGTGCTGGGCATCGCACGCGAGCTGGCGATCGGCGTGTCGATCGGCTTCCTGCTGCGGCTGGTGTTCGAGGCCGGCGCGATGGCCGGCGAACTGGTCGCCCAGGGCACCGGCCTGGCCTTCGCGCAGATGAGCGATCCGCTGCGCGGCGGCAGCTCGGGCGTGATCGGGCAGTGGTTCTACCTGCTGTTCGGCCTGCTGTTCTTCAGCAGCAACGGCCACCTGGCGCTGATCTCGCTGTTGATGGACAGCTACAAGGCGGTGCCGATCGGTGCATCGCTGCCGGATATCGATGCCTTCCTCAGCGCGGCGCCGACCTTCGCGCTGCAGGTGTTCCGTGGCGCGCTCGGCCTGGCCCTGCCGTTGACGGTGGCGATGCTGGCGATCAACCTGGCCTTCGGCGTGCTCGCGCGCGCGGCGCCGGCGTTGAACCCGATCCAGCTGGGCCTGCCGGTGGCCCTGCTGCTGGGCCTGTTCCTGCTCACCGTCCTGGCCGGCGAAATGGGCCCGCCCGTGCAACGCCTGTTCGATGCCGCCTTCCAGGCCGCCGACGGCGTGACCCGCTGATTCACCCCGCCCTCACGAAAAAGTGTGCGCGGACACTTGCTCTCCCCCCCATCGTTGGCGGTAGGCTGTAGCCACCGCCCGCGTTCCGGGGCCGGGAGCCGCACACGCCGGGGAAAGGCACGTGCGGCCTGCATGCCCAACGCCATTGCAGATGTGCGGACCAAGGAGAGTCATCGATGCTCGACGGCAGCTACACACCGTGGTTGGTCGTGGTTTCGCTGCTGGTCGCCATGCTCGCGTCGTTCACCGCGCTGGACATGGCCAATCGGATCACCACCGCGCCCAGCGCGCGGTTGAGCACCTTGTGGCTGTTCGGCGGTGGCTGCGCGATGGGGCTGGGCATCTGGTCGATGCACTTCATCGGCATGCTCGCCTTCCGCCTGCCCATCCCACTGGGCTACGACCTGGGCTGGACCGCAGTGTCGCTGCTGGCCGCGATGGCCTCCTCGATCTTCGCGCTGTGGCTGGTGTCACGCCCCACCCTGCCGCACTCGCGGCTGGCGCTGGGCGCGCTGCTGATGGGCAGCGGCATCGCCTCGATGCACTACCTGGGCATGGCGGCGATGCGCATGCAGCCGGGCATCGATTACCACCCCGGCTGGGTCACCGCGTCGCTGCTGATCTCGCTGGCGGCCTCGTGGACCGCGCTGTTCGTTGCCTTCCGGCTGCGCCACAGCCAGCGCCGCATGCGCCACCGGCTGATGCCGGCCGTGCTGCTGGGCAGCGCCATTGTCGGCATGCACTACACCGGCATGGCCGCCGCACGCTTCCCGGCCGACAGCATCTGCGGCGCCGCCGCCGGCGATGGCCTGCAGGCGCAGTGGCTGGCCGCGCTGGTGCTGGTGCTCACCACGGCGATCCTGGCCGTGGTGCTGATCGTGTCCTGGCTGGACCAACGCATGCAGGCGCAGCTGCTACGGCTGCGCAACGACACACTGCGCAGTTCGCTGGACGTCGCCCAGGCCGAACTCACCCAGGCCGCCCTGCACGACCCCCTGACCCGCCTGCCGAACCGGCTGCTGCTGCAGCAGCGCATCGAGCAGGCCCTGGCCGAGGCCGAGCAGCGCGGCAGCCGCTTCGCGGTGATGTTCATGGACCTGGACGGCTTCAAGCAGGTCAACGACGCCTACGGTCACCAGACCGGCGACGCGCTGCTGGTGGCCGTGGCCGAGCGCACCCGCCAGCTGCTGCGCCCCTCGGACGTGCTGGCCCGGCTCGGCGGCGACGAGTTCGTGCTGGTGGTGCGCATCGACAATGACGAGGACATCGCCACCCTGGCCAGCCGCATCATCCAGACCGTGGGTGGCGGCCCGTTGCTGCCCGACCACGATCTGCAGGTCACCGCGAGCATCGGCATCGCCATCTGCCCCGACCATGCCGCCAGCGAACGCCAGCTGATGGCCTTTGCCGACGCGGCGATGTACCAGGCCAAGGAAGCCGGGCGCAACGCCTACGCGGTATTTGCCGACTGGATGAACGACAGCGCCGAGCAGCAGTTCCAGCTGCTGGCCGACCTGCGCCGGGCGATCGGCACCGAGCAGCTGTTCCTGCATTACCAGCCCAAGATCCGCGTCGCCGGCCACGGCGTCAGCGGTGCCGAAGCACTGATCCGCTGGCATCACCCGCAACAGGGCCTGATTCCCCCGGACCGTTTCATCCGCCTGGCCGAACGCAGCGGCGTCATCAACGAAATCGGCCGCTGGGCGCTGGACGAAGCCTGCCGCCAGCTGCGCCAGTGGCAGAACGCCGGTCACGAAAGCTGGACGGTGTCGGTGAATCTGTCGCCGATCCAGTTCAGCGCGCCGCACCTGCTGCAGGAAGTGCGCGAGGTACTCAAGAAACACCGACTGGAGCCGCGCCGGCTGGTGCTGGAAATCACCGAAAGCACGGTCATGCGCGACACCGACGCCAGCCTCAAGCTGCTGCAGGCGATGGCCAGCCTGGGCGTGGGCATCTCCATCGACGACTTCGGCACCGGCTATTCCAGCCTGCTCTACCTCAAGCGACTGCCCGCCACCGAGATCAAGATCGACCACGCCTTCGTGCGCGACCTGGAAAACAGCTCCGAGGACGTGGTGATCGTCTCGGCCATCGTCGCCCTCGGCCACGCGCTGGACATGGACATCGTGGCCGAAGGCGTGGAAACCGCCGGGCAGCGCGCGTATCTGGAGCGGCTGGGCTGTGATTACCTGCAGGGCTACCTGCTGGGGCGCCCGGTGGACCCGGAACGCTTCATGCAGCTGCACGACCATCCACGACCGCGGGTGGAGGTCGCGGCTGGCGCTACCGGCAACGCCGCAGGCGCCAGCCGCCGGTAGGGTCGCGCGGCAGCGGACTGCCGATCCTCGGCAAGCGTTCGAGGTTGGCATGACCATTGAACTCAGCCGGCGGCAGGCAACCAGCGCGCCAGGATCGGTCCCGGCCGCTGGCTGATTGTCCATGGAACTTTGAGGCATCGCCTTGAGCCGGCCAGCGGCCGGCACTACCCGGATCGCGCGCGGCCGTGGGTGGCCGGCCCCCGTCACGGAACGGTTCTTGCACTACCCGGGTAATCCCCCCGTGTCGTGCAGCCCATGTCCGAAAACGAACAAGCCGGCGAAAAGACCGAGCTCCCTACCGAAAAACGCCTGCGCGACGCCCGCGAGCAGGGCAATATCCCGCGTTCGCSGGAGTTGGCCACCGCGGCGGTGTTCGGTGCCGGCGTGCTGGCCCTGATGGCCTACTCGGGCAGTATCAGCAATGGCGCCAAGGAGTGGATGAAGCTGGCACTGAGCCCGGAGCCGGGGCTGCGCATGCACCCGCAGGCGCTGTTTGGCCACTTCGGCCAGTTGCTGCTGCAGTTGCTGCTGGCGATGTGGCCACTGGTGCTGATCTGCCTGCTGGCCAGTTTCCTGGCGCCGGTGGTGATGGGCGGGCTGCGCTGGTCCAACAAGTCGCTGATGCCCGACCTGACCCGGCTCAGCCCGATGGCCGGGCTGAAGCGCCTGTACGGCCCGGAGGCGATCGCCGAATTCACCAAGTCGCTGCTGCGCATCGCCTTTGTCGGCACCGCCGCCGGGCTGGTGGTGTGGCACGGCATCCGCCCGCTGCGCGACCTGCTCAACCAGCCCCTGGAAGCGGCCATGGTGCACGGCCTGGGCTTCACCCTGAAGCTGATGCTGGCCACCGGCGGGGCCATGATGCTGCTGGCCGCCATCGATGCGCCGTACCAGCGCTGGAACTGGATGCGCAAGCTCAAGATGACCCGGGAAGAGCTGCGCCGGGAAATGAAGGAAAGCGAAGGCAGCCCCGAGGTGAAGGGCCGCATCCGCCAGCTGCAGCAGCAGCTGTCCAACCGCCGGATGATGGAAGCGGTGCCCACCGCCGACGTGGTGGTGGTCAACCCCACCCACTACGCGGTGGCCCTCAAATACGAGGGCGGCAAGATGGGCGCCCCCACCGTGGTGGCCCTGGGCGTGGACGAAACCGCCCTGCGCATTCGTGAAGTGGCCGACGGCAACAAGGTCGCCATCGTCTCCGCCCCGCCTTTGGCACGCGCCTTGTATCGGGAAGGTCAACTTGGAAAGGAAATTCCCGTGAGACTGTATTCGGCCGTGGCCCAGGTTCTGTCCTACGTGTACCAGCTGCGCACCTGGCGCGGCGGGCCGATGCCGGCTGCGCCCAGCATCGATGTGGATGAATTCGGCAAGGGAGGCCGCCCATGAGCGCGCAGCCCGCCAGCGCCGGCATGAACGCGCGCAAGGCCCTGGACATGATCCGCAACGGCCTGGGCGCGCCACTGATCGTGCTGGCGCTGCTGGCCATGGTGGTGGTGCCGCTGGCAGCGCCGGTGCTGGACGCGCTGTTCACCTTCAACATCGCCATCTCGCTGATGGTGCTGCTGGCGGTGGTGTACGTGAAGCGGCCGCTGGACTTCACCATCTTCCCGATCGTGCTGCTGATCACCACCATGCTGCGGCTGGCGCTGAACGTGGCCTCCACCCGCGTGATCCTGCTCAACGGCCAGAACGGCCACGAGGCAGCCGGCAAGGTGATCGCCGCCTTCGGCGAGTTCGTGATCGGCGGCAACTACGCCGTCGGCATCGTGGTGTTCGCGATCCTGACCATCATCAACTTCGTGGTCATCACCAAGGGCGCCGGGCGCGTGTCCGAAGTGACCGCCCGCTTCATCCTCGATGCCATGCCCGGCAAGCAGATGGCCATCGATGCCGACCTCAACGCCGGTTTGCTGACGCGCGAGGAGGCCAAAGCCCGGCGCGAGGAAGTGCGCGAGGAAGCCGACTTCTACGGTGCGATGGACGGTGCCAGCAAGTTCATCCGTGGCGACGCCATCGCCGGCATCCTGATCCTGTTCATCAACCTGCTCGGCGGCCTGGCGGTGGGCGTGCTCCAGCACGGCATGCCGTTCGGCGAAGCCGCTGCAACCTACACCCTGCTGTCCATCGGTGACGGCCTGGTGGCGCAGCTGCCCGCCCTGCTGGTGTCCTCGGCGGTGGCGATGCTGGTCACCCGCGCCTCGCGCTCGCAGGACATGGCCCAGGCCATGATGGGCCAGGTGTTCGGCCAGTACCGGGCACTGACCATCGCCGCGGCGATCATGGGCGTGGTCGGCCTGGTCCCGGGCATGCCCAACGTCGCCTTCTTGACGCTGGCCGCGATCCTGGGCTTCGTGGCCTGGAAGGCCTGGAAAAAGAGCAACGCCGCTGCACGTGCCGCCGAGACCCCGGCCGCCGGTCGCAGCGACGCCCTGGGCCTGCCCGGTGCCACGCCCTCGCCCACTGCCGAACTGACCTGGGACGAACTGCGCCCGGTCGATCCGCTGGGCCTGGAAGTGGGCTACCGGCTGATCCCGCTGGTGGACAAGAACCAGGGCGGCGAGTTGATGGCGCGCATCAAGGGCGTGCGCCGCAAGCTCACCCACGACATCGGCTTCCTGATCCCCTCGGTGCACATCCGCGACAACCTGGAGCTGCCGGCCAGCGGCTACCGCCTGCTGATCCACGGCGTGCCGGTGGCCACCGCCGACATCCATCCCGACCGCGAGCTGGCACTGGACCCGGGCAGCGCGCTGGGCACGCTGGAGGGGATTGCCGGCAAGGACCCCGCCTTCGGGCTGGACGCCACCTGGATCCAGCCGCACCAGCGTGCGCATGCCGAATCGATGGGCTACACGGTGGTCGATCCGGCCACGGTGGTGGCCACCCACCTGTCGCACCTGATCCGCGAACACGCCCCGGAACTGCTCGGCCACGAGGAAGTGCAGCAGCTGCTGGCCAACCTGGCCAAGAGCGCGCCCAAGCTGGTGGAAGACCTCACCCCCAAATCGCTGCCGCTGTCGGCCGTGGTGCGCGTGCTGCAGAACCTGCTCATCGAGCGCATCCCGATCCGCCAGCTGCGCAAGATCGTGGAGTCGCTGGTGGAGAACGCGCCGGTCAGCCAGGACCCGACGGTACTGACCGCCGCGGTGCGCAACGCGCTGGGACGTTTCATCGTGCAGGAGATCGCCGGGATGTCGGCCGAGCTGCCGGTGTTCACCCTCAACCCGCAACTGGAACGCGTCTTGCAGGAGTCCACACAGGGCAACGGCGCTGCACTGGAACCCGGACTCGCCGAGCGACTGCATCAAAG
>NZ_JBFULO010000060.1:0-14711 GCF_054049855.1 Stenotrophomonas sp. P5_B8
CGTGCACAGCGGTTGCTCGCATTGCGTTGAAGTGTTGTACGGGCAGACCGGGTATTCCTCGGTGGTACCGGGATAGCGGTCGAAGCCGAAATTTGGAAGGTACTCATAGGTCCAATTCGCCGCAGGCATCCCCTTGCCCTGCAGGGTCTTGCTGCGCAGTGTCAATGTGTAGGCGAAAATGGGATAGATCGGAACGTCGTCGGTCGGATCGTTGCCATATCCCCAGTAGGGCGGATTGCTGCCCACCGTTGTCACGTTGCTGCAGGTCAATGGCACATGGCTGCGTCCATGCGGCTGCAGGTCCACCGTGAACGTAGCAACCGCGCCAGACGGGTGAACGACGGTGCCGGTGAGGCTTTCGATCGGGTTGCCGACGTTGCCGATCGACGGCGCAAGGATCTGCTCCGAACAGGTACGGAAGATGTCAGTCGGCAGGACCACCGAGCCGACCGGAAATCCGTCGCCGTTGAGGGGTGGCGTTTCATACTGGGGCACCGGGTGTTCGATGCGCGCCGTCGCAAAATCCAAGAACTGAATATTCCACGCACTTGAGTCAGGCAATTGGACCCGGGTCAGGGTTTTGTAGATTCCGTCAATGGTGTACTGCCAGGTGCGTACGCCGTCGTTGACGGAACTGACAAAACTGCCGGTGTAGTTGATGTTCAGTACGCGGCCATCGCTGGATGCAATGCGGGTCAGCCTTGCCGGTTGGTTCCATGCGTTTGCATAGGTGTACTCGACAGCGTTGCCGAAGCGGTCTTCTACCCGTGTGGCGTAGAGCGCATTGTGTCGACGGTTCAGATACGTCGAATAGGGTGACCCGGTATTCGGGCTGTAGCCGACTACCTGCCGCACCCGACGATCGGAGTTCTGCGCCATCCAATCGAAACGATATTTGGTCCCGTCCGGCGCCAGTGCAATAAACCCCTCCCCGTCGCCATTGCGGATCGCCGCCAGACATGCCACTTGGATCTGCCCGGAGCTGTTCCATGGATAAGACGCTCCATCGGCAGGCGCGGGAGCGTTGACAGCCCGCCGCAGCATCTCTCCACCGCCCGGGACGTTGAGCGTCAGCCCCTGCCAGAAGTCGGAACGCTGATGACGAATCGGCACAGGCGGCAGGGTGGCCGCCGAGCACCGGCGGCCAGGCTGCTCACCGGTATTGATCCAGTCCGGGGCGAACACGCCGCTGATGTTAGGGGCATCGATCTGCCAGTCGGCCAGCATGCCGTCGTTGATGGTGTCCTTGCGATCCTTGACGGAGTACCGGCGCCTCAACTCTACCGGCAGCGCATTGTTGCCAGGGACGCTCACATCCACTACCGAGAAAGCCAGACCGCCGTCGGACAAGCTGACCTCATCGCCCATCAGCGTCGGCCCGAGAGCCTCGACCCTGCTACTGGACGGCAGTCTTCGGTCTAGTTCATCCCAGGAGAAGTTGGCCTCGCTTTGCGCCTTCGCCCCCAGCGGCGCAAAGGCAAGGATCGCCACCAACCCTGCCGCCACGCACTTCCACACTGCACATCCTAGGTGAGCCATCCCTGTCCTTGGATTCACGCATGTGAACGAAACGTGAACTTACGCTATCAGCGCGTTCCGGTGCAAGTGAGGCACGTCTCCATTCGAGTAATCCCCAGCAATGACGAAGGGCGCCCTCCGGCGCCCTTCGTATGTCGACACTGCCGCTTTGGCCTCAGAACTCCAGGTTGTCGATCAACCGGGTGTTGCCGATGCGCGCGGCGATCAGGGCCACGCGGGTGCCGTCGTTGGCGTCTGCCGGCTCGGACAGGTCCGGCAGGCGCACCACGGCATAGTCGACCTGGAAGCCGGCCGCCTGCAGCGCGGCGGTGGCCTCGGCTTCGATCAGGCTGCGGGTCTTGCCGGCGATGAAGCCTTCGCGCATGCCCAGCAGCACCTRGTGGATGGTGGTCGACACCGGGCGCTGTTCGGCGTTGAGGTACTGGTTGCGCGAGCTCATCGCCAGGCCGTCGCCTTCGCGGACGATGTCCCCGCCGACGATCTGGATCGGGAAAGCCAGGTCTTCCACCATCTGCCGGATCACCGCCAGCTGCTGGTAGTCCTTCTTGCCGAAGGCGGCCACGTCCGGCTGCACCTGGTTGAACAGGCGCGAGACCACCGTGCACACGCCATCGAAATGGCCGGGGCGATGCGCGCCTTCCAGCAGGCCGCTGATGCCCGGCACGTTGACGCTGGCCGCCAGCGCCACGCCGAACGGATACATCGATTCGACCGTCGGCAGCCACAGCACGTCACAGCCGGCCTGCTCCAGGCCAGTGGTGTCCGCCTCGGGGGTGCGCGGGTAGCGGGTGAAGTCCTCGTTCGGGCCGAACTGGGTCGGATTGACGAAGACACTGGAGACCACGCGGTCGGCGTACTGCCGCGCCAGCGTGACCAGCGAATAGTGGCCCGCATGCAGGTTGCCCATGGTGGGGACCAGCGCGACGCGCAGGCCCTCGCGCTTCCAGCCGTTGACKACGGCGCGCAGGCGGGACAGTTCGGTGACGGTTTCGATCATGAGGCGTAGGCGTGTTCTGCGTCGGGGAAGGAGCCGTCGCGCACGGCGTCGGCGTAGGCACGGACGGCACCGGCGACCGAACCGCCTTCGGCAAGGAAATCCTTGACGAACTTGGGTCGGCGATGGCCGCTGTCCAGGCCGAGGAAGTCATGCAGCACCAGCACCTGGCCATCGCAGCCGGGGCCGGCACCGATGCCGATGGTGGGCACGGCCACGTCGGCGGTGACCTGGGTGGCAATCGGGGTGGGCACGCACTCGAGCACGATGAGCGTGGCGCCGGCGTCGACCGCGGCCTTGGCGTCGTCACGCAACTGCTGGGCGGCGTCGCCGCGGCCCTGCACGCGATAACCGCCCAGACGCAGCACCGACTGCGGGGTCAGGCCCAGGTGCGAGCACACCGGAATCTCGCGCTCGACCAGGTAACGAATCACGTCCAGTTTGAAGCCGGCGCCTTCGATCTTGACCATCTCCGCACCGGCCTGGAGCAGGCGCAACGAGGCATCCAGCGCGCGCTCGGGGGTGGCATCGGCGCCGAACGGCAGGTCGGCCACCAGCAGCGCCCGCTGCAGCACGCGGGCCACGGCGCGGGTGTGGTAGACCATGTCGTCGGTGGTCACCGGCAGGGTCGAATCATGCCCCTGCACCACCATGCCCAGCGAGTCGCCGATCAGGATCAGGTCCACGCCATTGGCATCGAACGCACGCGCGAAACCGGCGTCGTAGGCGGTCAACATCACCAGCTTCTGCCCGTTGCGCTTGGCCTCGGCCAACGCGGGCACGGTCCAGGGCTTGCTGTCTGCGTGGGTACTCATGAGCTGATAACCGGTGGCGATAAGCGGGGCATTATCCCCCTATTGGCGCGATCCCGCAGGCCGGGACCCGCACCACAGCATCCCGCACGCGGCCGTGCCCGGGAATCACCGCATCCGGGGCGATTTCGGCCAGCGGCAGCAGCGCGAAGGCGCGCTCGTGCAGGTAGGGATGCGGCACCTGCAGCTGCGGCAGGTCGATGACCGCCTCGCCGTACAGCAGCAGGTCCAGGTCCAGCGTGCGCGGGCCCCAGTGCACGCCGAGCGTGCGGACCCGGCCGAAGCCGCGCTCGATCGCCAGCAGCGCGTCCAGCAGTTCCGGCCCGCTCAGCGCGGTATCCAGTAGCGCGGCGGCATTGACGAAGGCCGGCTGGTCTTCATTGCCCCAGGCCGGCGTGCTGTACAGCTGCGAGCGCGCCTGCAGCGTGGTGCGCGGCAATGCGGCCAGCGCCTGGAACGCATCGCGCAGGGTCTGCGCGGCGTCCCCCAGGTTGGCGCCCAACCCGATGCAGGCGACGGTCACCGCTTACTCGCCTGCAGCAGTCCCGCCCGGACGGCGGCGGCGACGGCGGCGCTTGCGCGGTGCGCCGTCCTCATCACCCTCGCCCTCGACGTGCGCGGCATCCAGCGCCGAATCCAGCTCGGTGCCGGACTGCAACTGGGCCTCGCGCCAGAACTCCACATCGGCGCTGTGCTCGCTGGAAGCCACTTGGCGCAGTACCAGGAAATCATAGGCGGCGCGGAAGCGCGGATGGGTCAGTGTGCGGATCACGCGCTTGCGCTGGCGTGAGCTGAAACGGCCCTGCAACAGCCAGATCTCCTGCATGGGCAGGGAGAAGCGGCGCGGCAGCGCGATCGTGGTCAGCTGGTGCAGGGTCACCCGGTCTGCGGCGCGGCGTTGCGCCTCTTCCAGCGCGATGCCCTGCTTCTGCAGGCTGGCCAGCGCGCGGCAGAACGCCGGCCACAGCAACAGCGCGAACAGGAACGAAGGCGACACCGGCTCGTCGTTGGCCACGCGCAGGTCGGTGTTGTGCAGGCCTTCGATGACCATCCGGCGCAACGCGCCGCTGCGGTTGCTGCGCAGTGCGGCGGCACTCTCGGGGAACATCACATCCAGCAGGCCGTAACGCTCCAGGCCCTCGAAGCTGGCCACGCCGTGCCCGGACAGGAACAACTTGAGCACTTCCTCGAACAGGCGCGCCGGCGCGGCTTCGGCCAGAAGGCCGGCCAGGCGCGGCAGCGGTTCGCCACTGGCGTCGTCGATCTGGAAACCGAGCTTGGCCGCCAGGCGCACCGCGCGCAGCATCCGCACCGGGTCTTCCTGGTAGCGCTTCTCGGGGTCGCCGATGAGTTTCATCAGGCGCGCCTGCACGTCTTCGAACCCGCCGGTGTAGTCGCGCACCGAGAAGTCCTCGATGGCGTAGTACAGGGCATTGCAGGTGAAGTCGCGGCGGATCGCATCGTCCTCGATGCTGCCGTACACGTTGTCGCGGACCAGCATGCCGTTTTCCATCTCGCGGTCGCCGCTGCCGTCATCGATGTTGGCGCGGAAGGTGGCCACCTCGATGATCTCGCGACCGAACACGACATGGGCCAGCCGGAAACGGCGGCCGATCAGGCGGCAGTTGCGGAACAGCGCCTTGACCTGCTCGGGCGTGGCATCGGTGGCCACGTCGAAGTCCTTGGGGTTGCCACCGACCAGCAGGTCGCGCACGGCGCCACCTACGAGGTAGCCGGCGAACCCGGAATCCCGCAGCCGGTACAACACGCGCAACGCGTTCGGGCTGATGTCCTTGCGGGAGATGGTGTGCTGGTCGSGCGGAATCACGCGCAGGCTGAACGGTGATGTAGCAGAAGAATTGATGTTGGYGCTTCCGGTTGAGTTTTCGGGATTGCCCAATGGCATCTAGGTCCATATACTAGCGCGCTGCGCAGTTCGCGACAAAGCCTGCTCCCTTCGTCTAGAGGTTAGGACGTGGCCCTCTCAAGGCTAAAACAGGGGTTCGAGTCCCCTAGGGAGCACCAGTCGCGGTGCAGAACGACCAGAAACCCCGCTCCGGCGGGGTTTTTGCGTTGCAGGGCCGGCCAAGCTCAGCCCTCCATCTGCTCCAGCTCCTTGCCTTTGGTCTCGCGCACATAGCGCAGCACGAAGAAGATCGACAGCACCGCAGCCACCGTGTAGATGCCGTAGGCACCGGCCAGGCCGATCCCGGTCAGCAGCACCGGGAAGCTGACGGTAATGGCGAAATTGGCGCTCCACTGCGCCGCACCGGCCACGGCCAGCCCCGAGCCGCGGATCTGGTTGGGGAACATCTCGCCCAGCATCACCCACATCACCGGCCCCCAGGACATGTTGAAGAACACCACATAGACATTGGCCGCGATCAGCGCCAGCCGCCCCATGCCGTCGGACAGTTGCAGCCGGCCGCCGTCCAGGGTGCCACTGGCAAACGCCACGGTGACCAGCGCCAGCGACACCGCCATGCCCAGCGAGCCGACCCACAGTAGCGGTCGCCGCCCGATCCGGTCGATCAGCACGATGGTCAGCAGGCAGGCCCCGATGCTGAGCGCACCGGAGAGCACGTTGATCAGCAGTGCGTCGTTCTCGGAGAAGCCCACCGCCTGCCACAGCACCGCACCGTAATAGAAGACCACGTTGATGCCGACCAGCTGCTGGAACACGGCCAGGCCGATGCCGATCCAGACGACGCGGCGCAGCCCACCGGCGCGCTTGTCGATCAGGTCCGACAGCTGCGGCCGGTGCTGGTCGCCGGCCAGGGAACCCTCGATCTCGGCGACCTTGACCCGCGCCTCCTCCGCGCCGTACAGCCGGGTCAGCACGCCCAGCGCCTGCGCATGCCGCCCCTTGACAACCAGGTAGCGCGGGCTTTCCGGGATGCGCAGCAACAGCACCAGGAACAGCGCCGACGGCAACGCCTGCATCCAGAACATCCAGCGCCAGGCCTCCTGGCCCAGCCACAGCGGTTCGGTCGACGCCCCGGCTGCACGCGCCAGCAGGTAGTTGCTGAGGAATGCACAGAACAGCCCGGTGATGATCGCCATCTGCTGCATCGTGGCCAGCCGACCGCGATAGCGCGCCGAGGCCACCTCGGCGATGTAGGCCGGCGACATCACGCTGGCCGCACCCACCGCGACGCCACCGATCACCCGCGCCAGCACGAACAGCGCCGAGCTGTGCGCCGCACCGGCACCCAGCGCCGACAGCAGGAACATCGCCGCGGCGATGATCAGCACCCCGCGCCGGCCGAGCCGATCTCCCAGGCGACCGGCGAAGAACGCACCGAACGCGCAGCCCAGCAGCATCGAGGCCACCTCGAAGCCGATGCCGGCCTGGCTGGACTGGAAGGTCTGTTTGAGCCCGTCGACGGTGCCGTTGATCACCCCGCTGTCGAAGCCGAACAGGAAACCACCGAGGGTGGCCACGCAGCTGATCAGGACGATGAACGCGGTGTTCTCACCGCTGCTGGCGGATCGGGGAAGCGGTGTGGACATGGACGCACCTGGCCGAAGAAAAGGACGGCCGCCCAACCGCGCGACCACGGGATGGCCGCAGCGTCGCACAGGTGTGGGCAGCGACACCATGCCCGCGGTCGGGATCGGCCCGGAGACGACACGTCCTGTCGCGCATACCGCCGATGCCCACGACCCGTTGCCCCCGGCGGTGGCAGAATGCCCGGCCCTGCCGCGAYCCCCCTGCCCTGATGATGCCTGCCGATACCGCCGCCCCCGCCCTGCTGGTCGACAGCCGCTGCACCCACGGCGAAGGCGCGCTGTGGTCACCGCGTCGGCAGTGCCTGTTCTGGGTGGATATCAGCGCGCGGCGGCTGTGGCAGTACGAGGCGTCCATCGGCACGCCCCGCCACTGGCCCCTGCCCGACCGCCCCGGCTGCCTGGCCGAAGGCGAGGATGGCCAACTGCTGCTCGCCCTGGCCGGCTCCCTGCAGCGAGTGGATATCGATGCACCCGATGGCGYGCTGCGCCTGCAGTGGCTGGCCGACGTGCAACCGGAACAGCCCACCACCCGCAGCAACGACGGGCGCACCGATCGCGCCGGCAACCTGGTGTTCGGCACCATGAACGAGGACCCTGCGCGCGAGCCCCTCGGCCGCTTCTACCAGTACAGCACGCGCCACGGCCTGCGCCTGCTGGACCTGCCTGGCGTGGTGATCCCCAACGCGATCTGCTTCAGCGCCGACGGCCGCACCCTCTACTACTGCGATTCGGTGCGGCCGGAGCTGTGGTGCTGTGACTACGACGCCGAGCGCGCGCAGTGCAGCCATCCCCGCCGGTTCGCCCGGCTGGAGGACCCGGCGTGGGAGCCGGACGGGGCGATCATCGATGCCGACGGCAGCCTGTGGAATGCGCAGTGGCGCGCCTCGCGGGTGGTCCGTTACCTGCCCGACGGACGGATCGACCGGATCGTGCCGATGCCGGTCCGCAACCCCACCTGCGTCGCGCTGGGCGGACCGGGGCTGAGCCAGCTGATGGTCACCAGCTCGCGCCTGGACCACAGCCCTGAAGCGCTTGCAGCCGCCCCCTACGCGGGCAGCGTGTTCGTCGTGGAAACCGGCATCGCCGGACTGCCAGAAACCCCGTTCCGCTGGTGATGGGCGCCTGCGGCCGGCCCGGTTGCACCAACAAGTGACATCCAATCCCGCGCCAGCGGCCAACCTGTTCTAGAATTGTCCGGCTTACTGTCGGATCCAGATCCAGCCATGCCTTTTGTCGTCACCGAAAACTGCATCAAGTGCAAACACACCGATTGCGTGGAAGTGTGCCCCGTGGATTGCTTCCATGAAGGCCCGAACTTCCTGGTGATCGACCCGGACGAGTGCATCGACTGCACCTTGTGCGAACCCGAGTGCCCGGTCAACGCGATCTTCCCCGAAGACGACGTGCCCGCTGGGCAGGAAGTGTTCGTCGGCCTCAACGCCGAGCTGGCCAAGGCCTGGCCGGTGTTGACCGTGCGCAAGGACCCGCCTGCCGACGCCGGCGAATGGGATGGCAAGCCGGACAAGCTGCCGCTGCTGGAGCGCTGAGCCACGCCAGCGTGCCGCACTGAAAAAGGGCGCCAAGGGCGCCCTTTTCATGTCCGCTAGCGCCGAGCCATGCTCGGCTAGCCCATCCGGCAGAGCCGAGCCATGCTCGGCTGCGCCGATCCGGAAGCAGCCGAGCATGGCTCGGCTCTACCCGGTTTCCTTATCGCGGCACGCGGCACGGACCCGGACAACGGCCGGGTCCGCACACGCCCTTACGGCGCCAGCTTCGCCTTCAGCTCAGCCAGCAGCTTGGTCGGGGCAGCACCGGTAGCCGGCAGGCCACGCGGGTCAACGGCGGAGATGTACGCGCCGGCTTCCACGCCAACCACGCGCACCAGGAAGTCGCTGCCTTCATAGGCCACATCGTAGGAACCCAGCAGCTGGGCCTTGCTGGCGATCTTCACCCCTGCAATGGCGTCCAGCGCGGTGCCGACCTTGCCGAACGCCTCATCCTTGGTGCCCTGCACGGTGAAACCGGCAGCATTGGCGGCCGGTGCCTGCGTGCCGGCAGCGGCCGGCGCGGGCCTGGCCGACTGCGAGGCCAATGCCGGCACCTGGGCCGTGGCGCTGCCGCCCGGGACGTTCAGGTCCGGCGGCACTTCCAGCGGACGCATTTCCGGCGCGAGCGCGTAGTCGCCCTTCGCACCACGCTTGAAGCAGCCGGTGGTGCCCACGAGGGTGGCGGTGGCCAGGATCGCGAAGGACAGCACGCGGATGGCGGAAACGGATTGACGCATGTGAATCTCCTAGGTTACCACTGTCGATCAGTGGTTGGATAGTGCTTCCAGCGCACCGATGTCGGTGGCCAGGTGTTCGGCAGCGGCGTGATGGGCCGCAGACAGGGACAGCAGCGGCAGGCGAAGCCCGTGGCCGATGCCGATCCGGCGCAGCAGGTCCTTCACCGGGATCGGATTGGACTCCACGCCGCAGAATGCATGGAACGGCTCCAGGCGTGCATCCCACGCCTCGGCCGCGTCGCGCTCGCCGGCCGCAGCCAGGTCGCACATGCGCCGGTAGGCGCCCGGCAAGGCATTGGAGCCCACCGAGATCAGGCCATCGATGCCGGACAGGATCGAGCGTGCGGCGGTGCCGTCATCGCCACTGAGGATGGCGAACGCCGGCGAACGCAGCGCCAGCAGCGCCTGCACGCGGCCGACATCGCCCACCGCTTCCTTGATCCCGACGATGTTGGGATGGGCAGCCAGTTCGGCCACGGTCTCCGGCAACATGTCGCAGCCGGTACGCCCGGGCACGTTGTACAGGATCACGGGCAGACCGCCCTGGTCGGCCACCGCGCGGTAGTGCGCGATCAGTCCGGCCTGGGTCGGGCGCACGTACGGCGGGGTCACCACCAGCGCATGGGTGGCGCCATTGGCGGCCGCGCGGCGGGTCTGCTCGATGGTTTTGGCCGTCCCCGACAGACCGGTACCGGCCAGCACGGCGACGCGTCCGGCCACGGTTTTCACCGCGCTGCGCAGCAGCTGGTCGTACTCGTCGTCGGACAGGGCCGCGGCCTCGCCGGTCGAACCGGCCACCACCACCCCGTGAACACCACCCTCCAGTTGCAGGTGCAGCAAGCGCTGCCAACCGTCGGGATCCAATGCGCCGCTCGCCTGGAAAGGCGTGGCCAGCGCGGTGATGAGACCGGAAAGGGACAAGGAAACGTTGCTCGGAAGAAAGGGGGCACCCCACCTGCGTAAACGCCGGCCGGATGTACTTTGCATGTTACTTGCGGGTCGAAAGCGCGGGCAAGTATGCTGGACTCCGGCGAACGTGCCGTCGTCGGCCGTTCAGACTCACCTTGTATCACCCGGAACCATCTTGACCGACACCACGCCGCGGCCTGCGCCGACCGAAAACCATCTCCTGATCAACGCCTATACGACGCATCCGGAGTCCCCCCTGCTGCCCGTCACCCGGCGTATCGCCGACAGCGGCTGCAACCTGGTCGATGCCCGCCTGTCCACGGTGGGTCGCGATGTCTCGGTGACCGCCCTGGCCACCGGCTCGTGGGACTCGGTGGCAAAGCTGGAAGCCATGCTCACCCGCCTGGAGCGCGAGGAAGGCCTGAAGCTGGTCTGGTACCGCACCGGTGCCAAGCAGGCGCAGTCCAACCTGCTGCCCTACATCGTGGAAGTGATCGCCGCCGACAAGCCGGGCATCCTGTTCCAGCTGGCCGATTTCTTCGACCGCCAGGGCATCACCATCGAGAACCTGCAGAGCACCCGCTACCGCGCCATGCAGACCGGGGCGGAAATGTTCTCCGCGCAGGTCACCATCGGCGTACCGGCGAACATGCACATCGCCGCGCTGCGCGACGATTTCCTGGAGTTCTGCGACCACCTGAACCTCGACGCGATCATGGATCCGATGAAGTTCTGATCTTTCGCGCGTTCGTCACGGGCGCGCGATGTTTCATGCAGGTGTGATGACGCACGTCTGTAACAGCTTTGCCCCAGGCTCCGGAAAAAGGACCTCATGAACATCGGCGACACCCTGGACAGATCCACCCTCGATCTCCCGCTGGCACTGTCCGGCGGTGAAACCACCACCCTCGGCACGCTCGCCGGCCAATGGCTTGTTCTGTACTTCTATCCCAAGGACAGCACGCCAGGCTGCACCACCGAAGGCATCGACTTCAACGCGCTGCTCCCGCAGTTCACCCAGGCCGGCGCCCGCGTGTTCGGCGTCTCCCGCGATTCGGTCAAATCCCACGACAACTTCTGCGCCAAGCAGGGCTTCGCCTTCCCGCTGATCAGCGATGGCGACGAAGCGTTGTGCACCGCCTTCGATGTGATCAAGCTGAAGAACATGTACGGCAAGCAGGTGCGTGGCATCGAACGCAGCACCTTCCTGATTTCGCCCGACAGTCGTATCGTGCAGGCGTGGCGCAAGGTCAAAGTGGCCGGCCACGCAGACACCGTCCTTGAAGCCCTGAAGGCCGCGAAAACCCAGTGATCAATCCGGCACCCCCCATGGCCATCACCCTGCCCCGCAGGTCGTGATGGCTTGTCCCTGTTCTGCCACCAGGAATTGACGATGACCCGAGGCAAGCGCATCTACGTACTGGATACCAACGTGCTGATGCACGATCCGACCGCGCTGTTCAAGTTCGAGGAGCATGATGTCTACCTGCCGATGCAGGTGATCGAAGAGCTGGACAACGGCAAGAAGGGCACCACCGAGGCAAGCCGCAACGCGCGCCAGGTCAGCCGTTTCCTCAATGAGCTGGTGCAGGCCTCGGGCCTGGACAACCTGGCCGATGGCATCCCGCTGCAGCGCCCGAACGGGTTGCAGCTGCGCGGCAAGCAGAGCGTGGGCCTGCTGCGGTTCCAGACCAGTCATTTCGATGCGGGCAAGAGCTTCGGCGCGGTCATCCCGGACAACGCCATCCTCGGTGCGATCCTGGCGCTGAAGGAACAGGTGCCCGAGATCCCGGTGGTGTTCGTCTCCAAGGACATCAACCTGCGGATCAAGGCGGCCATCGCCGGGATCGTGTCCGAAGACTACGAGAACGACCGCGCGCTCGACGATTTCAGCCTGCTCTACACCGGCGCCACCGAGCTGCCGGAAGATTTCTGGAAGAAGCACACCGACAACCTGCGCAGCTGGAGCGACAAGGGCCGCACCAGTTACGAAATCATCGCCAGCGAAGACGAGAACTGGCATCCCAACCAGTACGCCTACCTGCCCGGCGAGGATGAAGTCGAACTGCGCGTGGCCAAGGTCGACAACGACAAGATCACCCTGTCGCTGGTCAACGACTTCCGCCACGGCAGCCACGCGGTGTGGGGCATCAGCGCGCGCAACCGCGAACAGAACTTCGCGCTCAATGCGTTGATGGACCCGGAGATCGACTTCGTCACCCTGCTCGGCACTGCCGGCACCGGCAAGACCCTGCTCGCGCTGGCCGCCGGCCTGGCCCAGACGATGGACCAGCAGCGCTATCGCGAGATCATCATGACCCGTGCCACGGTCAGCGTCGGCGAAGACATCGGCTTCCTCCCCGGTACCGAGGAAGAAAAGATGACCCCGTGGATGGGCGCGCTGACCGACAACCTGGAAGTGCTCACTCACACTCAGGAAGGCGGTGCGTGGGGCCGTGCGGCGACCAACGACCTGATCGCCAGCCGGATCAAGATCCGCTCGCTGAACTTCATGCGCGGCCGCACCTTCCTGTCGCGTTACCTGATCCTGGACGAAGCACAGAACCTCACCCCCAAGCAGATGAAGACCCTGATCACCCGTGCCGGTCCCGGCACCAAGATCGTCTGCCTGGGCAACGTCGAACAGATCGACACCCCGTACCTGACCGAGACCACCTCGGGCCTGACCTACGCGGTGGACCGCTTCAAGAACTGGCCGCACAGCGCGCACGTCACGCTGCGCCGTGGCGAGCGTTCGCGCCTGGCCGATTACGCCTCGGAGGTGTTGTGAACCATTCCCTGTCCCGTGCCGTCCTGCCGCTGGCGCTCGCCGCGCTGGCGGCCGCCTGCACGCCTGCCAATACACGACCGGGCGCCAGCGTCCCGACCACGGTCAAGACCGGCCAGTCCTGGGTGGTGACGCGACCGATCGTCGCCGCCCAGGTCCTGGACACCTGCTCGCGCGACAGTCCCGGCCGCGAGGCCGGGCGGGTCACCGGTTACTGGGCGCCCAGCCGCAAGGAGGTCGAACAGCTCGAAGCCCAGCTTCCGTCGCTCGACGCGCAGGTGCCCAAGGCCGCCGATTTCGACCGCCAGTACGTCGGCATCGAAATGGACGGGCGCAAGCTCATCTATCTCAACGCGTTCCACCTGCCCGACGCTGCCGACATCGATCCGGCCCGCGAGGCCATCCGGGTCTGCGACGGCGGCGCGCAGTTCTGGGGTGCGGTGTTCGACCCGTCCAGCGGCAGCTTCTCCGAGGTGCAGTTCAACGGCCCGCCCGCGGGCCGTTGAGCATGCGTTGATCGTGTCGTGAACCTTCCCGCGAACGCCGGATGAGCATCCGGCTGCCCACCTGGGTGTGGATCGGCGCGATCGCGTTGTCGTGCGTGGCCGGCATGGTCAACGTGGTCGGCTTCCTGGGCTTCGAACACCAGGCCGTCAGCCACATGACCGGCACCACCAGCCAGCTTGGCATGGCCCTGGCGCAGGGTGACTGGCGCGTGGTCGGGCACCTGTGGGCCCTGCTGATCGCGTTCTGCCTGGGCGCCATGCTCAGCGGCATGATCGTGCAGGACAGCGCGCTGCAGCTGGGCCGTCGCTACGGCGTGGTGCTCACGCTGGAATCGCTGTTGCTGCTGGCGTCCATCCCGCTGTTCAAGCAGCAGCAGATCTGGGGCGCGCTGGCCGCCGCGATGGCCTGCGGCCTGCAGAACGCCATGGCCACCACCTTCAGCGGCGCGGTGGTGCGCACCACCCACCTCAGCGGCATGTTCACCGACCTGGGCATCGGCCTGGGCCACCTGCTGCGTGGCCTGCCGCTGCCGATCCGGCGCCTGACCCTGAGCGGATTGATCGTCAGCGGTTTCCTTGCTGGCGGTGTGATCGGTGCGTGGCTGTTCCTGCGCGTCGGCTACGACGCCCTGCTCGCCCCGGCACTGCTGACCGGCTGCACCGGCCTGGGCTACGTGCTGTACCGGCCATGGGCGTGGCTGCGCCGCCCGTGAAGCGCGCCGGTGGCAAACACTGCACAATCGCCGCATGAGCCCCGCTTCCAGCCCCGTCTCCGCCCTGACCATCGCCGGCTCCGATTCCGGCGGCGGCGCAGGCATCCAGGCCGATCTCAAGGCCTTCGCCGCGCACCGCGTGCATGGCCTGTCGGCGATCGCCGCCCTGACCGCACAGAACACCCGCGGCGTCACCGCCGTGCATGTGCCGCCCCTGGACTTCCTGCAGGCGCAGATCGATGCCTGCTTCGCCGATTTCGATATCCATGCGGTGAAGCTGGGCATGCTGGCCAATGCCGAGGTGATCGGCCTGGTCGCCGACGCGCTGGAAAAGCACCGCCCACCGCACGTGGTGCTGGATCCGGTGATGGTCGCCACCAGCGGCGCCAGGCTGCTCGAAGCCAGCGCAGTGGAGGCGATGCGCACGCGCCTGATCCCGCTGGCCACGCTGCTGACGCCCAACACACCCGAAGCCGAACTGCTGCTCGGCCGTCGCATCATCACCGCCGAGGATGCCGAAGATGCCGCCGACGCGTTGCTTGAACTGGGCGCCGGCGCGGTGCTGCTCAAGGGCGGCCATCTGGACGAAGGCAGCCGCGTGATCGATCGTTACTTCGACGGCGTCACCCGCGAAGAGTTCATCCATACCCGGC
>NZ_JBFULO010000061.1:0-14458 GCF_054049855.1 Stenotrophomonas sp. P5_B8
ATGTCGATCRGTTCCTTGCGCTCGCCCTCGGGCAGCAGCCGCTGGCGCGCACCGGCCTCGTCGATCACGTCGATCGCCTTGTCCGGCAGCAGCCGGTCGCCGATATGCTTCACCGACAGGTCCACCGCCGCCTGCAGCGCGTCATCGGCGTAGGTCACGCCGTGGTGCGCTTCGTAGCGGGGCTTGAGGCCCTGCAGGATCTCGTAGGTTTCGCCCACGGTGGGCTCGACGATATCGATCTTCTGGAAGCGCCGCGCCAGCGCGCGGTCCTTCTCGAAGATGCCGCGGTRTTCCTGGAAGGTGGTCGAGCCGATGCAGCGCAGCTCGCCCGACGCCAGCGCCGGCTTGATCAGGTTGGAGGCGTCCATGGTGCCGCCCGAGGCCGAGCCGGCACCGATGATGGTGTGGATCTCATCGATGAACAGCACCGCATTGGGCATCTTCTTCAGCGCGGTGAGCACGCCCTTGAGGCGCTTCTCGAAATCGCCGCGGTACTTGGTGCCGGCCACCAGCGCGCCCAGGTCGAGCGAGTAGATGATGGCATCGGCCAGCACATCGGGCACCGAGCCTTCGACGATACGCTTGGCCAGGCCTTCGGCGATGGCGGTCTTGCCCACGCCGGCTTCGCCCACGTAGAGCGGGTTGTTCTTGCGGCGGCGGCACAGCACCTGGATGGTCCGCTCGATCTCATCGCTGCGGCCGACCAGCGGGTCGATCCGGCCATTGCGGGCCGCTTCGTTGAGGTTGCTGGCGAACTCGGCCAGCGCGTCGCCCTTGCCCTCGCCTTCGCCACCCTCGGCACGCCCTTCACCGTCGGCGGCCGGCGGCACTTCGCCGTCCTCGCCCAGCTTGGCGATGCCATGGGACAGGTAATTGACGATATCCAGCCGGGTCACGTCCTGCTGGTTGAGGTAATACACCGCGTGGGAGTCCTTCTCGCCGAAGATGGCGACCAGCACGTTGGCGCCGGTGACCTCCTTCTTGCCCGAGGACTGCACGTGGTACACGGCCCGCTGCAGCACGCGCTGGAAGCCCAGCGTGGGCTGGGTATCGCGGCCGTCGTCTTCGGCCAGGCGCGAGACCGAGGCCTCGATGGCCTGCTCCAGCTCCTGGCGCAGGCGTTCGGCGTCCGCCCCGCAGGCCTTGAGCACGGCTTGGGCGGACGGGTTGTCGAGCAGTGCCAGCAGCAGGTGTTCCACCGTCATGAACTCATGCCGGGCCTCACGGGCGCGCTTGTAGCACTGACCGATGGTGTGTTCGAGGTCTTTACTGAACATGTTCTACTCCGGCGGCAGGTGGAAACAATATGCGGCCTTGCTGCGCAATTTCCATCACCCTAGCGGATCGGTGCGTTCAGACGGCGTTAGCAGTCCGACCACCRCTCACCGATTCCCCAGGCCATTCCAGCGACTCCATCATGCCCGAACCCACCTCACGACATGGCAGCTCGCCCGTGATGGCGATGTCATCACCACGCCGCGCGGCCAACTGTACCCGGTCCGCCTCCCCGACGGCAGCGCCGCCATGTTGAAGGTGAGCACGGATGCCGAGGAGCGCAACGGCCACCGGCTGCTGCGCTGGTGGGACGGCGACGGGGCCGCGCGCGTGCTGGCGCACGACGGCCCGGCGCTGCTGATGGAGCGGGCCGTGCCGGGTGATTGCCTGCGCGACATGTCGATCCAGGGCCGGGATGCGCAAGCCACCGCGATCCTGTGCGGGGTGCTGGAACGCCTGCATCGGCCCCGGGGCGCGCCGCCGGACGGGCTGCTGGACTTGAACCGGTGGTTCAGCGATCTGCTGACGCCGCCGATCGCGCTGTCGCCACTGCTGGAACAGTGCAGATCATTGGCGATGACGGCGCTGGAGGCACAGATCGAGGCGAGGCCGCTGCATGGCGACCTGCATCACGACAACGTGCTGGATTTTGGCGCACGCGGCTGGCTGGCGATCGACCCGAAACGGGTCCAGGGCGACCGTGCCTTCGACTACACGGTGCTGTTCACCAACCCGGATGTGTGCGGACCGGGCATCCACGTGGCCACTGACGAGGCCGTGTTCGAGCAGCGGCTGCAACAGGTCTGCGCACGGGCCGGGCTGGAGCGCCCGCGCCTGCTGCGTTGGATCGCGGCCAGCGCCGGGCTCTCGGCGGTGTGGTTCCTGGCCGATGGGGGTGCCGCGCCGGTGAATCTGGCCGTGGCGGCCATGGCTGTGCAGCGGCTGGCCGAGGCGAGCGGTTAGCCGCTGGTCTTTTCCATCGTGCACAGCAGCGGATGCTGGTTCATGCGCGAGAATTCGTTGACCTKGGCGACCTTCGACTCGGCGACCTCACGGGTGAACACCCCGCACACGCCGCGACCGCGGGTGTGTACGTGGAGCATCACCTGGGTGGCCTTGTCCAGGTCCATGGCGAAGAAGCTCTGCAGGACGGTCACCACGAAATCCATCGGGGTGTAGTCGTCATTCAACAGCATCACCTGGTAGAACGGCGGCGGTGCCACCTCCGGCCGGGCCGGTTCCAGCATGACGCCGTGATCGTGGTGGGGTTCTTGGGAAGGCTCTCGTGGCATCGGTCCATTATAGCGGGAATGGACGTTGCCCCTGTGGCCCTTCACAATCCCCCTATCCATCTCCACATTCACAGGGATTTCATGAAAAGGATCGTCACCGCGCTGTTGTTGACCGCCACGGTGTTTGGCGCGCACGCAGCCGAAGCCGACAAGGCCGTCGGCCGGGTGCTCAAGCAGCTGGACTACCCCTACGAGATCGACGAGGACGGCGACTACAAGCTGGTCTTCGACGCCGGCGATGACCGCACCCAACTGGTGTTCGTCCGCTCGACGGTGGAAGAATTCGGYACCCAGAAGATCCGCGAGATCTGGTCTCCGGGCTATAACTCGCCGGGCAAGCAGTTCCCGGCTGCGGTGGCCAACCGCCTGCTGGAAGACTCGCAGGACGCCAAGCTGGGCGGCTGGGTGAAGCAGGACCAGCTGGCCATGTTCGTGGTCAAGGTGGACGCCAATGCCAGCGCCGCTGCGCTGAGCGACGCCATCGATGCGGCCATGCGTACCGCCGATGCAATGGAAAACGAACTGACCGAGACGGACGAATACTGAGTGARTGCCGTGCAGCACCCGCGCTGGACGCCGCATGTCACCGTTGCCACCGTGGTGGTGCGTGACGGGCACCTGTTGCTGGTGGAAGAGCGCATCGACGGCCGCGACGTGCTGAACCAGCCGGCCGGCCACCTCGAGCCGGGCGAAAGCCTGGCCGCCGCGGCGGTGCGCGAAACCCTGGAGGAGACCGGCTGGCAGGTGCGGCTGAGCGCCTTCATCGGCGTCTACCAGTGGACCGCCCCGGACGGCACCGCATTCCTGCGTTTTGCCTATGCCGCCGAGCCGGTCAGCCATGATCCGGCCCGTCCGCTGGACGAGGGGATCCTGCGCGCGGTGTGGCTGAGCCCGGCCGAACTGCAGGCCGAGCACGCACGCCTGCGCAGCCCGCTGGTCTGGGAGGTGGTCGTCGACTACCTCGGCGGACAGCGCCACCCGCTGTCGATCGTGCGGGAGACCGCATGAGTACCCCACGGGTGATGGTGGGCGTGTCCGGCGGCGTGGATTCGTCGGTGGCAGCCTGGCGGCTGGTCCAGCAGGGCGAGCCGGTGGCCGGGCTGTTCATGCAGAACTGGGCCGACGACGGCAGCGGTGACTGCCGCGCCGAGGACGATCGCCGCGATGCGGTGGCCGTCTGCGGGCTGCTTGGCATCCCGTTCCATTTCCGCGATTTCTCCAGCGAGTACTGGCAGGGCGTGTTCGAGCACTTCCTGGCCGAATACGCGGCCGGACGCACCCCCAACCCGGACGTGCTGTGCAACCGCGAGGTCAAGTTCAAGCACTTCCTGGATGCCGCCCGCGCGCTGGGTGCCGAGCGCATCGCGACCGGCCACTACGCCCGCGTGGCACAGGTGGGTGGGCGTTGGGCGCTGCTGCGCGGCGCCGACCGCAGCAAGGACCAGAGCTATTTCCTGCACCAGCTGGGGCAGGAGCAGCTGGGCGCCACGCTGTTTCCGATCGGCGACCTGCAGAAGAACGACCTGCGCCGGATCGCCCGCGATGCGCGGCTGCCGACGCACGCCAAGAAGGATTCCACCGGCATCTGCTTCATCGGCGAGCGCGACTTCCGCGAGTTCCTCGGCCGTTACCTGCCGGCCAAGACCGGTGAGATCCGCGATCCCGATGGCGCGCTGATCGCCGAACACCCCGGCGTGTTCTATTTCACCCTGGGCCAGCGCGAGGGCCTGAACATCGGCGGCGTGCGTGGCCGCCCGGCGGCGCCCTGGTACGTGGTGGGCAAGGATGTGGCCAGCAACATCCTGTATGTGGACCAGGACCGCGACAGCCCGTGGCTGCTCTCGACCCGGCTGCACTCGGAGACCGCGCACTGGATTGCCGGCGCCCCGCCCGCCCGCCGCTTCAGCTGCACCGCGCAGACCCGCTACCGGCAGCCGGACGAGGCCTGCGAGGTGCAGGTCAACGACGATGGCACGCTGCTGGTGCGGTTCGCCCAGCCCCAGCGCGCCGTCACCCCCGGTCAATCGCTGGTGTTGTATGACGATGAGGTCTGCCTGGGTGGCGCGGTGATCGCCGCCACCGATGCGCCGCTGGAACAGCGCCTGCGGACCGTTCCTTCCCCCTTCGAGGTACCTGCTGCATGAGTTTTTCCGTCGACGACCGCGTTCTTGCTCTGGCCGGCATCGCCCAGGCCCTGCAGCAGGTGCGCCGCATCGCCGAAACCGGCCATTCCGAGGCGGCGGTGGTGCGCACCGCGATCGACAGCGTGTTTCGCATCGATGCCGACAGCCCGCAGGCCATCTACGGCAGCCCGTCCAACGTGGCCCCGGGCCTGCGCCTGTTGCACAACTACTTCCGCAACCAGGGCCAGGACGAGTCGCTGCCACGGCTGGCGCTGGCGGTGCTGCAGCTGGAGCGCCGTTTCGTGCGTGAGCATGCGGTGGTGGAGACGGTGAGCCAGGGGATTGCCCGTGCCCAGCGTCAGGCCACCGAACTGGGCGACAGTGCCCATCCGGACGTGCTGGCCGCCCTCGGCGGGCTGTACGCGGACACCATCAGCAACCTCAAGCCGCGGGTGATGGTCCAGGGCAACCCGCATTACCTGGGCCAGGCCGGGGTGGTGGCCGAGATCCGCGCGCTGCTGCTGGCGGCGGTGCGCTCGGCGGTGCTGTGGCGCCAGACCGGCGGCCAGTACTGGGACTTCCTGTTTTCGCGCAAGGTGATGATCGAGGCGGTGGACCGCCAGCTGCGCTGATTCACGGCGACGGGACGGGCTGCGTGCAGCCACCCGTGGGGTGGCTCTACCCCCGGGTGCGGGTGCGGCGAACGTTTTCGAGGGAATGTGCAGTGCAGCACTAAAGCAAATGGGGGTACGGCCGATACCTCAACCGTGCACTTCCCGAGAACGTCCATGTACTCACGCATCTTCATCCGTCTGGCCGCCCCCCTGGTCCTGACCCTGCTCCTTCCTTTCGCCATCGGCTTCGACTGGCCTGTCGCCCTGCGTTGGGCGATCCTGACCACGATGACGCTCAGCTGGCTGGGCTTTGCCTGGTGGACCGCACGGGCCCAGACCCAGCGCTCCCCCGAGCATGCCCGCATCCTGCGCGAGCAGGACCAGCTGCTGACCGAGCTGCGTTCCTTCGTCGCCAACGAAGTGGACGGCTCGCGCGGCGAAGTCGAACGCGCCCGTGACCTGATCCGCCATGCGGTCAGCGGCCTGGGTGGCAGCTTCGACGCCATGAACCGCAAATCGCGCCAGCAGAGCCAGGCATTGGCCCGGATCGTCGACCGTGCCGGTGAAGACGGTGGCGCCGGCGTCGACGTGGCCCGTTTCGCCCAGCATGCCAGCCATCGCATGGAGCAGCTGGTGGAAGCGCTGGAACAGGTCAGCGGCCAGAGCAGCAACACCGTGCAGCACATCGATCAGATGGCCCAGCACCTGGATGGCATCTTCGCGCTGCTCGAAGACGTCAAGTCGATCGCCGACCAGACCAACCTGCTGGCCCTSAACGCAGCCATCGAGGCGGCMCGTGCCGGTGARGCCGGTCGCGGYTTTGCSGTGGTCGCCGACGAGGTGCGCAACCTGTCCGAGCGTTCGACCACCTTCAACGAGCAGATCCGCAAGTTGGCGCACAGTTCCAAGGACGCCATCGCCAAGGTCCGCGAGACGGTCTCGAACATGGCCTCGCGTGACATGGACCGCTCCCGCGAAGCGCGCCACGAAGCGGCGCAGATGCTGGACAACGTGGCCCAGATCAACGCGTCGCTGGGTGACGGCATGCGCGAGATCTCCGAGTGCGGCCGTGCCATCGACAGCAGCGTGGCCGAAGCGGTCCGCGCCCTGCAGTTCGAGGACATCGCCACCCAGGCCCTGGGCGGCGTGCATACCCATCTGGACCGCCTGACTGCGATCAACCGCGAAGCGGTGGCCCTGCAGGAACTGCTGCACCGTAATGGCGGCGTGTTCGACGAGGAAGTGGTCAGCGCCCTGCAGCGCACCGGCAGCCGCCTGCGCGAGATGCGCAGCGAGTGGGAGCGTCCGCCGCACAAGGCCGTGGCCCAGCAGAGCATGGCCGCCGGCGCGGTCGAACTGTTCTGATCGACTTGACGCGTGCCGGTTCCGGCACGACCAACGGCCCCGGTTTCCCCGGGGCCGTTGCGCTTCCAACACTCGTCCTGGCTGCAGATGATCGCCCGATGTCGTTGACTCCCTCCCCCAGCGCTGCCTCCCCTTCTCCCGCTGCCATGACCGACGTGGTCGGTACGCCGACCGGGCGTGCCGTGGCCCCGGCGGTCCCGGTGGTGCTGGGAGCCCCGGTAGCCGAACCGCTGCGGGGCCGCGCCCTGATCGGGCGGCTGGAGCAGTTGGCGCAGGCAGAGCTGGGACAGCTGGCCGAGCGCAACGGCATGGCCGATAGCGCCCTGCCGGCCCCGGTCGACCCGGCGCTGGCCGGACTGGCCTGGGATCTCGGGTTGAGTGGCGAGGCCGCCGTCAAGGCCGCGCGCGACCGGTAAGCGGAGAGCAGCCGAGCATGGCTCGGCTCTACCCATGCAATCGCGCCCCCCGGTAGTGCCGAGCCATGCTCGGCATCGCACCCCACAGGAACCGCAAATCCGGTAGTGCCGAGCCATGCTCGGCAGCGCACCCCACAGACACCGCAAATCCGGTAGTGCCGAGCCATGCTCGGCAACGCACTCCGCGCAGCAGGCACGTTCGCCCCCTGCCCGATACGAAGCGTTTGTCATTACCCAGGTCGGCACCCGGCCTGAAACCCGGCATTGCCTGGCGTTGGGAAAGCTGACCAAGAGCAGCCGAGCATGGCTCGGCTCTACCGCCRATGAGGGCGGATCGCGCACCCGGTAGTGCCGAGCCATGCTCGGCAGCCGCCGATGAGGGCGGATCGTGCACCCGGTAGTGCCGAGCCATGCTCGGCAATGCACCACAGACACCGCAAAACCGGTAGTGCCGAGCCATGCTCGGCAACGCATTCCCCGCGCAACACCGCGCCCGCGCGTGAGCGCAGCGAGGCAAGGCATGGCCGTCCCCCGTTGGGTCAGACGGCGTGGGTCAGCGCCACCAGGGCCTCGCGCGGGGCCATCTGGGCGCCGCCGGCCTTGAGCCACTGCGCCAGGTCGCGCGGGGTCAGCGGGCGCGAGTACAGGTAGCCCTGGATTTCGTCGCAGCCCTGGCGACGCAGCATCGCCTCTTCCTGCTCGGTCTCCACGCCTTCGGCCACCACCTTCATGCCCAGCGCGTGGCCGAGATGGACGATGGCCTGGGTGACTTCGGCAGTGCCGGTGTCGTGCAGCATGCCCTGGACGAAGCTGCGGTCGATCTTCAGGCGACCGACCGGGAAACGGTTGAGGTAGTGCAGGTTGGAGAAGCCGGTACCGAAATCGTCCACCGCCAGMGGTACGCCGTGGCGTTCGAGCACGTCAAAGCAATGGCGCAGCACGTCGGTGTCGCGGATCAGGGCCGACTCGGTGAGTTCCAGCTCCAGCCGCTGCGGCGGCCAGCCGTGGGCATGGCAGATGTCGATGACGCGTTCGGCAAAGCCGCGGTCGCGCAGCTGCACCGCCGAGACGTTCACCGCGACGCGATCGAACTGCAGCCCGGCGGCCTCCCAGGCAGCCGCCTGGCGGCAGGCCTCGGCCAGCACCCAGTCGCCGATACGCACGATTTCCCCACACTTTTCAGCAATCGGGATGAACTCGGCCGGGCTGCAGTAGCCGATACCGGGGCGGTGCCAGCGCAGCAGCGCTTCGATCGCCGGCGGCTGGTCGTGCGCGGCATGCAGCAGCGGCTGGTAGGCCAGGGTGAATTCTTCGCGCTCGATCGCGCCCAGCAGCGCGTGCTCGATTTCCAGCTTGCGCTGGATGCGCATCAACGCATCCTGGCTGTAGTACTGGTAGGTGTTGCGGCCCGCTTCCTTGGCCGCGTACATCGCCGCGTCGGCGGCGCGCAGCAGTGAGTCGAAATCGGTGCGGCCTTCATCCAGCATGGCGATGCCGACGCTGGCGCCGACCTTGAGCGTGGTCTCGCCACGCTGCAGCGGTTCGGCCAGCGAGGCGATCAGTTTGCGCGCCACATGACCGGCGTCTTCCGGCTCGGCCAAGTCGCGCAATACCACGATGAACTCGTCGCCGCTGAAACGGCCGAACAGATCGGCGTTGCGCAGGTTCTGGTGCAGGCGCGACGCCGCGGCCTTGAGCAGTGCGTCGCCGGTGGCRTGGCCGAAGGTGTCGTTGATGGTCTTGAAGCCATCCAGGTCGATGAACAGCATCGCCAGCGGCGCGCCACGGTCACGGGCTTCCTCGATCGCATCGGCGGTCTGCTCGCGCAGCAGCATGCGGTTGGGCAGCCCGGTCAGCAGGTCGTAGTGGGCCAGCAGTTCGATGCGTTCGTTGGCTTCGCGCTCGCGGGTGATGTCACGGAACAGCACCACGAAGCGGGTCGGCAGGCCGTCGCGCCGGTCCAGCTCGATCAGCACCTGCACCCAGATGCGCAGCCCGGACTGGCGGTAGAAGCACAGGTCCAGCTGCTCGGGCAGGCCGCCGTCGGCGATGCGGGCGAGCGCGGCCTCGAAGGCGTCGCGCGAGTCCTGGCTGTACAGCGCCAGCGCCTGGTCCAGGCTGATTGGCTCCTTGCGCAGGCCATGGATGCGATAGCACTCCTCGGTCCACTGCATGTGCCGGGTGGTCACCTCGATCTCGCAGCCGCCGATGCGGCCCAGTGCGGAGACGCGGTTGAGCAGCTCGGTACGCCAGCGGATCAGCGCATCGGTCTGGTGTTGTTCGGTGATGTTCTGGACCTGGCCAAGCAGGCGCTGGATGCGCCCATCAGCGCCCAGCAACGGTTGCATCCACAGGCGCAGGTGCAGGGCGCCTTCGCGTTCGCGCGGCAGTTCCAGTTCCAGCGTGGCCGGCTTGCCATCGTGCAGCATGCGCCGCCAGGCGTGGCGCAGCAGGCTGCGTGAGCGCGGTTCCAGGCGGCGCAGCCAGCGCCGACGACCGGTCAGCGGATCATCCCCCACCCCGAGCAGGGCGCGGAACTCGGGCGACCACCAGAACTGGCGGCTGCCCGGGTCCCACGACCAGCTGCCCATGCTGGCGATGCGCTGGGCTTCGCGCAGGTGCACCTGCTGTTCCAGCAGCAGCGCTTCCATCTGTTTTTGCGCCTGGATGTCGGTATGGGTGCCGACCATGCGCAGCGGCTGGCCATCCGCCGTGCGCGCGACCACCCGGCCGCGATCCAGCACCCAGCGCCAGTCGCCGTCGGGGTGCCGCACCCGGTACTGGGCGGCGTAGACCTCGCCTTCGCCACGCAGGTGCGCATCCAGCGCCGCGCGCACGGCCGGCTGGTCGTCAGCATGGATGGGGGCCAGCAACGCGCCCGCCGCGTCGCCGCGGGTGACATCTTCGGCCGGGACCGGTTGCCCGTCCCAGCGCCGCGAGCGGGTCACCGCGTCGCTGGGCACGTCCCAGTCCCACAACCCGTGGCCGGCGTGGTCCAGGGCCAGCTCCCAGCGGCTGCCGGCGTAGCTGTCCACCGGCTCGGGCACGCTCAGGGTGAAGGCCAGCAGGTTGCCGTCCGGGTCATGCACCGCGCGCATCCAGCCATCGAAGCGGCCACGGGGGCCGCCGGGCAGCTGGCAGGGAATCAGGCCGCCATCGGCGGCCAGCAGGCGCAGGTCTTCAAGCAGCTCGCCGTAGGCCGCCACGGTTGCCGGCAACCCATGCTCGCGCGCCGCCGGGTTGGCCGCCAGCGGACGCCCGGTCCGGTCCAGGATGACCAGGGCCGAGGCCAATGGGTGCTGCAGCAGACTCGCGATAATCCCTTGGTCCACGCGGTAAGACTCCGATAACGCACCCGACAGCCGGGAACGCAATCGTTAGCGGCGGATTTTACGGATAGTTGAGTGGCGCCCTGCGTGCGGCCCCCAAACCGGACCACACCCACTAAGATGCAGGTCGCCCGTCACGATCCGGTCCCTGYCCCGTCCATGCCCGTCCCCCCGTCCGGTCAAGCCTCCCCGTCCACGCCCGAACGCCCGCTCGCCCAGGCCCTGCGCCGCGACCGCTGGCGGGTGGTGGCGGGCTATCTGGTGCTGGCCCTGGTGTGGATTCTGTGCAGCGATGCCGCCGTGCAGGTGCTGGCCCGGGACATGGCCTCGGCGGYCCGCTGGCAGACCGCCAAGGGCGCGTTCTTCGTGATCACCAGCGCGGCGCTGATCTACCTGCTGCTGCGACCGCTGGCCCAGCATGTGCTGCATGCCCATTCCCGGCTGGAGTGCTCGGAGACCCGTCACCGGCAGATGTTCCAGGGCAACCCCGGTCCGATTCTGGTGTACGACCTGGATTCGCTGGCGATCCTGGATGTGAACCCCGCCGCGAGCAGCCTGTTCGGCTGGAGCCACGAGGAGTTCACGGCGATGYCGATCAGCGCGCTGTGGCCGACCGGCGATGAGCCGCTGCTGGCGGCCAAGCTGGAACAGATCCGCGCCGCGCCCGAGCAGCTGTGCGTGATCACCGCCGACCTGCAGCTGCGCGATGGTGCCCGCCGGCGCATGGAGATGCGCAGCACCTTCATCGAGTACGGCGGCCACCGGGCGCGCCTGCTGATCGCCATCGACCGCACCAGCGAGGACCAGGCGCTGCGCCGCCGCGACCAGGCGCTGGCGCGGGTGGAGGAAGCACATGAGATGGCCAGGATCGGCGCCTGGGAAGTCGATCCGGCGACCGGGCTGGGCCGCTTCTCCAACCAGGTCTACCACCTGCTCGGCCGGCGCCCGCCGGAGGCCCGACGCTGGCACCGCTTCGAGGAACTGCTGGTGCCGGCCGACCCGGCCACCGCCGCGCTCAGCGAACAGCTGCTGCAGGACATGAGCGGCGAGCAGGTGCAGATCGACGTACTGCTGCCCCTGTTGGCGATGGACGGGCGCGCGCTGATGGTGCACCTGCGCGCCGAGAGCGGCCACGACGACGCCGGCCGCCCGCGCGTGCTGGGCACCTTGCAGGACGTGACCGAGCGCGAGCAGTCGCGGCGCCTGCTGCGCGAGCGCGAGGAGCAGTTCCGGGAGCTGGTGCGGGTACTGCCTGACGGCGTGGTGATCCTGTCCGACGAACACGTGCTGTATGCCAACGCCTGCGCGGCCGCGCAGTTCGGTTACGGCCAGCACACCCTGCTGGGCGAGCCGCTGGCCGCATTGGTGGCCGCCGAAGACCTGGCCCGGGTGCGCGCGCAACTGTTCGCGGCCATCCCACTGCCCAGCACCGGCGCCGGGGAAGTGATCGGCATGCGCCGGCTGGCCGGTGAGCGCTTCCAGGCCGGGCTGGCGGTGGGCGATGTGCGCTATGGCGGTCGCAACTGCAAGCTGCTGATCGTTCGCGACCTGAGCGAGCCCGAGCGCATCCGCGAAGCGCTGGAGACCAGCAACCGCGAACTGCAGGCCATGGCCGGACGCCTGTTCTCGCTGCAGGAAGACGAGCGCCGCGCGATCTCGCGCGACCTGCACGACGACATCGGCCAGGCGATCACCGCGATGAAGCTGTCGGCCTACGCCGCGCAGGACGAAGCCGATCCGGCGCGCCGCGGCGAGGATCTGGAGCAGATCATCCAGCTGGCCGATGCCACCGTGGGCAAATTGCGCGACATTTCCACCCTGCTGCGCCCGCCGCAGCTGGACGCGCTCGGCCTTGAGGCCGCGCTGCGCTGGCAGGCCGGCATGCTGTTCCGCTCGGCGGCGATCGAACTGCTGCCGGACATCCAGTCGCTGCCGCGGCGACCGCAGGGCGATATCGAGCAGGCCTGCTTCCGCATCGCCCAGGAAAGCCTGACCAACGTGCTGCGGCATGCCCGCGCCAGCCAGGTAAGCCTGCAGCTGCACGACGTGAACGACCACGGCCTGCACCTGCAGGTACGCGACGATGGCGAAGGCTTCGACCCGGACGGTCCGCGTGGGTTGGGGCTGATCGTGATGCGCGAACGCGCGCAGAGCGTCGGCGGCACCCTGCGCATCGAATCGGCGCACGGCGCCGGCACCCTGGTCGACCTGTACCTGCCGTATCGCATCAGCGATGCGGCCACTCCCGATACATTGGAACATTGAACATGTGGAACCCTTCCCTGCCCCTGGTCAGCATCGAGGATGCGCCGCCGCGCCTGGGCGCGGGCAATCCCGAGCTGCAGGCGATGGTCAGCGACGCCGCCTCCGGCGGCACCCCGCTGATGCTGATGCATGTGGACATCGACCATTTCGCTTCGGTCAACGAGAACATGAGCGCGGAGGTTGGCGACCAGGCACTGGTGCTGGTCGCCCAGCGCCTGCAGCACCACCTGCGCGGGCGCGGCAAGCTGTGGCGGCATGGCAGCGATGAGTTCCTGCTGGCGGTGCCGCGCAGCGCGGACATGCCCCTGCCCGAAGACCTGGCCGAAGAGATCCGCCAGCAGCTGGAACTGCCGCTGTCGGTGCTGCCGTACACGTTGTTCATGACCGGCAAGCTGGGCGTCAGCCTGTGCCCGGAACATGCCAGCGATACCTCGCGGCTGCTCGACCACGCCGAGGATGCGCTGTACCAGGCCGCGCGCGAAGGCGGCAACGCGGTGCGCATCCACGCGGTGGATACGCCGTCCAGTGCACACAGCGAGAGCATCATCGCCCGGCAGATCGTCGATGCGATCCCCAACGGCGAGTTGAAGCTGCGCTACCAGCCGCTGGTGAGCGCACGCGATGGCCACGTGGTGGGCATGGAAGCGCTGCTGCGCTGGCAATCGCCCACCCTGGGCATGCTGGTGCCCGAGCGCTTCATGCGCACCGCCGAGCGGTTGGGCATCATCGTGCAGATCGGCACGTGGGTACTGGAAGGTGCGTTGAAGCAGGCGCGGCTGTGGCGCGACCAGGGTTTTGACGACTTCACCATCGCCGTCAACGTGTCCACCCTGCAGCTGCTGCGCCCGAACTTCTTCGCCGAGGTGATGTCGTTGATGCAGGCCGCCGGGGTGCCGGCGCAGATGCTGACGTTGGAGATCAACGAAAGCGCGCTGACCAACAACGTCAACTTCGTGCACGAAACCCTGGTCAACCTGCGCAACGAAGGCATCAGCCTGAGCCTGGACAACTTCGGCACCGGCGACTCCAGCCTGAGCGCGCTGGTGCGCTACCCGGTGGACAAGCTGAAGATCGACCGCAGCTTCATCAAGAGCGCGCCGGCCGGCAACCGCGAGGCGGCGATCGCCCGCGCGATCATCGCCATGGGCCATCAGCTGGGCATGACGGTGATCGCCAACGGGGTGGAATCGCAGGCGCAACTGGGCTTCCTGCGCCGCAACGACTGCGATGTGTTCCAGGGCTATCTGTTTGGCGAGCCGATGTCGGCCGATGCGGCCGGCATGACCCTGCGCCGCCGCTACCTGCGCCCGGAAGCCTTCGCCGAGACCCGCCCGGACCGTACCCTGCTGCTGCTGGACGACGAGGAGAACGTGCTGCGCTCGCTGGTGCGGTTGTTCCGCCGTGATGGCTATCGGATCCTGGCCGCGGGCAACGTGCGCGATGCGTTCGACCTGCTGGCGATCAACGACGTGCAGGTGATCCTGTCCGACCAGCGCATGAGCGACATGAGCGGCACCGAGTTCCTGGGCCGGGTGAAGATGCTGTACCCGGACACGATCCGGCTGGTGCTGTCCGGCTACACCGATTTGAACACGGTGACCGATGCGATCAACCGCGGCGCGATCTACCGGTTCCTGACCAAGCCGTGGAACGACGACGAGCTGCGCAAGCACATCCACCAGGCGTTCCGCACGCATGAGGAACAGCGCCGGGCGAATACCGCGCCGGCGCCGGCGCTGCCGGCGGTTGACGACGACTGACCCACCCCGGGCGTAGAGC
>NZ_JBFULO010000062.1:0-14349 GCF_054049855.1 Stenotrophomonas sp. P5_B8
GCATCCAGCGCCGCGATGCCGAGGGCACGCTGCTCGACACGATCCGCATCGACGCCGACCGAGGGCTGACCGACACCTCGATCGAGCAGATGCTGTTCGATGCACGCGGGCAACTGTGGGTGATGGGCGAGGCGGGCCTGATGCGCTGGAACGAGGGCCGATTCGAGCACGTGCCGGGGATTGCACCGGGCAACATCTTCGACATGGCCTGGATCGGTGCGGATGAGCTGTGGCTGGCGCGCAGTGGCGCACTGGAGCGCTACCGCTGGGATGGCCTGAGCATGACCCTGCGCGAGCGCGTTGGTAGCGCCGAGGGCGTGCCGCCGGTATCGATGGGCGGGCTGGTGATCGGCCGGCAGGGACGGGTGTGGGCGACCACCCCGCGCGGCCTGCTCAGCTGGCAGGGCAAGCAGCGCCAGCTACGGCTGTACGGCGAACGCGACGGCCTGCCGGATGTGGAGTTCAGTGGCCGGCCGCCGGTGCGTGCCGCCAATGGCCACCTGCTGGCGGTCACGGCTACCGGGCTGGTCGGGTTCGACCCGGATGCGGCCGACCTGCCGCTGCCGCCGTCGCAGCTGGTGATCGACAACCTGCAGGTGCGCCGCGACGACGCCGAGGGCCAGCAATCGCTGCCGCCGGACGCGCCGATCGTGCTCGGTCCCGAAGACCGCGACCTGATCGTCACCGCCCGCCTGCTGTCCTTCGCCAATCCGCAGGGCAACCGCTATCGCTACCGGGTCTCCGGGTACGACCAGAACTGGGTGATGCAGGCCTCCGACGGCGAACGCCTGTTGTCGCGCCTGCCCTCGGGGCAGTACGCCATCGATGTGCAGGCGGCCACCTCGCATGGGCAATGGACGCCGTCGCGCACGCTCAGCGTGGAGGTGCTGCCGCCGTGGTGGCGCAGCAACGGGGCGATCCTGGCGTACCTGGTGTTGTGGCTGCTGCTGGTGGCGGTGGTGGTGTACGTGGCGCGGGTGCGGCTGCGCCGGCGCCAGCAATGGCAGCTGACCGTGCACAAACAGCAGATCGCCGAACACGCCTCCCAGGCCAAGAGCCGGTTCCTGGCCACGCTCGGGCACGAGGTGCGTACCCCGATGACCGGCGTGCTGGGCATGAGCGAGCTGTTGCTGGCCACGCCGCTGGATGACCTGCAGCGGGGCTATGCCGCGTCGATCCAGCATGCCGGCACCCATCTGCTGCGGCTGGTCAACGATGCGCTGGACCTGGCGCGGATCGAAGCGGGCCGGCTCGAACTGGATATCCGTCCGTTCGATCTGATGTCGATGCTGGCCCAGGTGCAGGCACTGATGGAGCCGATGGCACACCACCGTGGCCTGGCCTTCGAACGCAGCTTCAACCTGCCCGGCCCGGTGCAGGTCAGTGGCGATGAAATGCGCGTGCGCCAGATCCTGATGAACCTGCTCGGCAATGCCATCAAGTTCACCGAGCGCGGCCATGTCGGGTTGGGCGTGGAGCTGCTCGACGATGGCCTGGGCGTGGCCTTCGAGGTCACCGATACCGGTCCAGGGATCAGCGCCGACCAGCAGCAGCGCCTGTTCCACCGTTTTGAACAGGCCGATGGTCCGCGTACGGCATCGCGGTACGGCGGCAGCGGGCTGGGTCTGGCGATCTGCCAGGAACTGGCGGTGGCGATGGCCGGACGGATCGACATCGACAGCCGGCCCGGCCAGGGCGCGCGTTTCAGCGTGGTCTTGCCGCTGCCGTGGACGCTGCGGCGCGGCGGCGCACCCAGCCACGCGCAAGACGCCGCGCGGATCCAGTTGCCACCGTTGCGGATCCTGCTGGTGGAAGACGACCCGACCGTGGCCGACGTGATTGCCGGGCTGTTGCGCACGCGCGGTCATGAGGTGGTGCACGTGCTGCACGGATTGGCTGCGTTGGCCGAGGTGTCGGCCGGGCCGTTCGATGTGGGCCTGCTCGACCTCGACCTGCCGGCGCTGGATGGCATCGCCATTGCCGGACAACTGCGCGCGCTGGGTTACGAGCTGCCGCTGATCGCGGTTACCGCGCGCTCGGATGCGTACGCCGAACAGCAGGTGCTGGAAAGCGGGTTCGATGGTTTCCTGCGCAAGCCGGTCACCGGCGACCTGCTGGTCGATGCGATCGCAACGGCGCGTGCGGGGCGACAGCCGGACGGCTGAGGGCATCCTGCTGCATGCTGAGATAGGCGGGGTGTTTCGATCAGTGGCGATCGATGCGAACTTCAACTCAGCAAGATGTGATCCAGCGCATGGCAGGAACCCGCACTGGCAGTTCGATCACTCTATTGTCAGTGCGATGACTGTGACGTGGTTGACGTAACCGGTGGCCTGCGGTGTGGCACGGCGTTGGAAGTGCGGGTTCTGGCTGGCTGCGTTGCTCGCGGTGTGGCCGTGCGCCACGGCCGCCACCGTGCTCGACCTGCCGTGGCCGCACCAGTTGGGGCTTCGCGAGGGCCTGCCGAACGCCGGCATGCAGGCCATGGCCGAGGACGCGACCGGCTATCTGTGGCTGGCCGGAAGCGACGGCCTGATGCGCTTTGATGGGCGGCGCGCACGGGTTTGGCGGCGCGAGGACGGGCTGGTCGATGCCGTGTTGCACGCACTGCACATCGACTCCCACGATCGGCTGTGGCTGGGCACCGCGTCGCAGGGAGTGGTGATGATGCCTGCCGATCGCAGCGGCTTCGAACGTCCCGACGAACAGGCGCCGCTGGCGGTACGCAGCGGCACCATCCACGCCATTGCCAGCAGCGGCGATGGCGCGGTGTGGGTGATCGGGGCGGACCGCCACCTGTACCGTCACGCCAGCGACAACCCGCGTTGGCAGCGTGTGGACACCGCGGCCGATGCGGTCACCGCATTGGCCCGGGATCGCGACGGGATGCTGTGGGTGGGCACTTCGCAAGGGCTGCGTCGCATCCGCGACGGGCGCGCCCAGCGCGTCGGCGTGCAGACCGTGGCCGTGCACATGCTCTGGCCCGACCCGCACGGCGGTATGCACGTGGGCAGCACGGACACGGCCTGGACCGTTGCTGCCGCTGGCGGCGCGTTGCAGCCGGTCGCGCCGGGTCGACCGCTGCTGCGCAGCGCCGACGGTGTGCTGTGGCAACAGCAGGCCGCCGGCCTGATGCTCCATCGCGGGCCACGCGCGCAGCCGGTGGCATTGCGCCCCGTGCATGGCCCACGTGCCCGCAGCGTGGAGATGCGCCAGGCCCTCCAGGACCAGCGCGGCGACATCTGGTTGCTCAGCCGTGCGCACGGGCTGTGGCGGTTGCCGGCGCGCTGGCGCGCGTTCACCGCATTGCCGGCCGCGGCCAACGGCCTGCCGGGTATCCGCAGTCATTACGCGCTCGCGCTGACCGCTTCCCGCGACGGGCGCTTGTGGGTGGCCGGCAGCCAGGGACGTCTGCAGCGGCTGGACCTGCGCACCGGTGCCAGCAGCGATCACCTGACGTATCCGCACGAAGGCTTCAGTGCGGTGGCCGTGGGCATGGCCGAAGACCCACGGCAACGTCTGTGGATCGCCAGCGCCGGGCAGATGCTGCGCTACGACCCGGCCCGCGGCGAGGTCCGGCGCTGGCCGCTGGCGCTGCCCTCCGGCGACGGGCCAATGCACCTGCAGGCGTGTCCGGATGGCAGCGTCTGGTTGGCCCACGCGCAACAGATCCAGCAGTGGTCGGCCGGCGGCGTGCGCCTGCATGCCGATGCACCGCAGGCGCTGGGTCTTGCGCGTGGCCGGGCGGCGCGCCAACTGCTGTGCGACCGCACCGGGATGCTGTGGGCGACCGACCGCGAGGGGCTCAAGTACTGGGATGCGACACGCCGGCGCTTTGTGGCCGCCGAAGTGCAGGGCACGCCGTTGGCGGCCGTTGCCGAGGGCGACGATGGCAGCCTCTGGCTCAGCCGCCAGGATGCGTTGGAGCAGCACCGCTGGGAGGGTCAACGGCTGCGGCGAGTGCGCCGCTTCGATGCGGCGTCCGGCTATCCGCTGCTGCGCGCCGACGCGCTGGCGGTGGATGCGCACGGCACCGTGTGGGCCGGCGCGGCGCGTGGCCTGATCCGACTCGACCCGGGCGACGGTCAGGTGTGCGTACTGGGCAGCGCCGATGGCCTGCCGGTGCAGGAGATTCTTGGCCAGCGCCTGGTGCGGGTGGCGACCGGCGCGCTGGCCGCGGCGGTGCGCGAAGGCGGGCTGTTGCTGTTGGAGCCGGGCAGCGTGCGTCAACCGCAACCGGTACCGACGCTGGTGATCAATGCGGTCCGACTGCAGCGGCGCGGTACGGCGCTTAACCTGCGGTCGGGAGTGGCACCGACGTCGCTGTCCAGTACCGATCGCAACATCCAGATTGCGGTCAACCTGTTGGGCCCAGGCGATCCGGATCGCATTCAGCATCGCTTCCGTCTGGCCGGACATGATCCGGACTGGGTGGACACCGGCCCGGTAGCGCAACGCATCTTCGCGCGCCTGCCTGTCGGCGAGCATGTGGTGGCGGTGCAGGCGCGGCATGGCGATGGGCCATGGTCGGCGCCGCGGGACGTTGCGCTGCAGGTGGCGCCGGCATGGTGGCAGACCCTGCCCGGCAGGATCGGCCTGACGCTGGCGGCCGCACTCGCGCTGCTGACGGCGAGCCGTACCGGCACCCGCTTGGCGCGGTGGCGGCGGCGCCTGCTTGCGGCGCGTCTGCAGCACCGCCGCGCGGAACGGGTCTCGGCCGAACGCACCCGTTTCCTGGGGCGGCTGGGACACCGCATCCGGGTGCCGATGACGGTGGTCTGCGGCTGGAGCGAACTGCTGCTGCAGGCACCGCTGAGCGTGCGGCAGCGGGCACAGGCCGACAGCCTGCATCGCGCCGGCCGGCACCTGGTGCAACTGGTGGATGATGCGCTGGACCTGGCCAGCATCGAAGCCGGACGCCTGCATCTGCAGCCCGGCGCGTTCGCCCCGGCGGCACTGCTGCATGAACTGCACGCCCTGTTGCTGCCGGTGGCTGCGGCCAAGCAGCTGCGCCTGGCCTGGGACAGCAGCATCGAACCGCAGCGATGGCTGCTGGGCGATGTGCGGCGACTGCGCCAGATCCTGTTGAACCTGATCGGCAACGCGGTGAAGTTCACCGCGCAGGGCAGTGTCCAGGTATCCGCCAGGTGCGGCGCGGGCGGCCGTGGTCTTGTGTTGGTGGTGACCGATACCGGCCCGGGCATGAGCGCCGAGCAGGTGCGGCGCCTGTTCCAGCGTTTCGAACAGGCCGACGGTGCGGTCACGCTCGCACGCCATGGCGGCAGCGGACTGGGGCTGGCGATCAGTCGCGAGCTGGCCCAGGCGATGGGCGGGGACATCCAGGTCCACACTCGGCCGGGCCAGGGCAGCCGTTTCGAGGTGCGGTTGCCGCTGCCGGATGTCGCCGGGCCGCCGGCACTGGCGACGCCGGCGGGTGCACCCGACGGGAGGGGCGCACCGGCGCGACGCGTGGTGCTGTTGCTGCCGCATGCGGATACCACGGCGGTGGTCGCGGCCCTGTTGCGGGCGCAGGGACAGCACGTGGTCTGCCTGCCCCAGGTGGCGGAGGACGTTGCAGCGTGGCCGGCCGTTGCCTGCGACCTGGTGGTTGCCGATCCGGATATGCGCATCAGTGGCGAGCGGGTCGCTGCGTTGCTGGCACGCTGTTGGCCCGGCGTACCGCGCGTTGCAGTGACCCCGCGTGCCGATGCAGCGGCCGAGCGCGACGCGCTGGCGGCCGGGTTCAGTGGCTTCCTGCGGTTGCCGTTGAGCGGCGACGCGTTGGCGGTGGCGCTGCGCGCCTGCACGGACCCACGATGACGCTCCTGCGCCGGATGCTGGCCGCGTTGTTGCTCCTGGTCTGCACCGGGGGCAGTGCGCGGGCGCAGTTGCCCGAAGCGTTCCGGTTCACCACGGTGGATGGGCTGCCTTCCAATGCCGTGCATCAGGTGGTGGAGGATCGGCACGGTTATCTGTGGTTTGCCACCGACGATGGCCTGGCGCGCTTCGACGGGCGTCACTTCCGGATCTGGCGACGCGAACAGGGTTTGGTCGACAACCAGTTGCTGGCGCTGGCGCTGGACGAGCATGACCGGCTGTGGATGGGGACCGGCCGGGGCGTGGTGATGCGGCTGTCCGCGGACCGCACCCGCATCGATGCGTTCGGCGGCAGCCGCCATCCCGCCCTGGCCGGTGCGGCGATCAGCGTGCTGCTCGCCGATACACAGGGCGGCGTCTGGTTCGGCGCGCGCGGCGCGGGACTGTTCCGGCTCGACCCGCAGCAGCGCCTGCGTCAGTACCTGCCCACGCTGCGCGGCGACGGCGTCCCGCCCGGCGATGTGGAACATCTCGTCCACGATACCGACGGTGGTCTCTGGGTGGGGACCACGCAGGGGCTCGCGCGCTGGGACGACGGTCGCTTCCATCGGCCCGCCGTTGCCGCCCTCGCCACCGCGCCGATCACCGGCATGGGTGTCGATGCCGGTGGTGTGCCGTGGATCAGCAGCGCCGTCGGGCGCTGGCGCGTGCAGGGTGGCACGCGCGTGCAGGCGGTAGCCCTGCATCGGCATGCGCGCCTGCTTGGCATCGGCCGCGAGGATGCGCAGTGGTGGGCTGACGGGCAACGGGTATGGCGGCAGCCGTCAGGGGCTGGCGCGGCGGCGCCGGTCGGGTTGGCGTCGGCCGGCGACGGCACGATGCCACGCCTGCGGCGGGCCTTCGAGGATCGCCAGGGCGGTGCGTGGCTGCTCGGGACGCATCTGGGGGTGTGGCGTCTGCCGCCGCTCTGGCGGCAGTTCCGTGCACAACCGGCGCCGCAGCGACAACGTGGCCTGGAGGGTTTCATCCCCGCGGTGCACAGGTCCAGCGCGGAGTTGAGCTGCGCCGAGGATCGCTACTGGCGGATCCGCGATGGCGCGCTCGAACGGCGTGGTGCCGATCGACGACCGGTCGCACGCTGGCCGCTTGTCGATACCCGTGGCGTGCCGGTGCAGGGGCCTTTGTCGCTGCACTGCGCGCAGGACGGCGGCGTGTGGCTGGGCGGGGCGGCTGGTCTGAAGCGTTGGAATGGGACGCGCTTGGTGACCGTCCCAGGCGCGCCGTCAGACATCACGGCGCTGCATGTCGATCCTGCCGGTGGCCTGTGGATCGCCGCTGCCGGGGTCATCTACCGCTACCGGTGGCAGCGCGGCGCGCTGCAGCAGCGTCTTCGTCTGGACGAGCGTGACGGCCTGCCGCCGCTGCAGCTGCAGGCCATGGCCACCGACGGCAGCGACGTGCTGTGGGCCACCGCTGGTACCGGACTGCTGCGGGTGGCCCCGGCACGCCGCGAGGTGCGCCTGTATGGACGGGACGACGGCGTTCCCGAAGCGGTGATGCACGCGCGCCTGCAGGCGGACGCGGGCACGATGCTGGCCGTTGGCGAGGAGGGCGCTGCGGTGGCGTTCGATACGGCCCAGCTGGCACGGCCAATGACCTCGCCGGCCCTGGTCATCGAACGCGTGCAGCTGCGTCGCGGCGAGCATCTGCTGACCGTGCCCCCGCTGGGGCCGCTGCAGTTGCATGCGCACGATCGCGATATCCAGATCACCGCGCGGGTGCTGTCGGCGCAGCTCGATCCACGGCAGCAGTACCGGTTCCGGCTGCGTGACAGTGGGCAGGGCTGGAGCCGGACCCGCAGTCGCGGCACGATCGGTTTTCCGCAGCTGGCGCCGGGCCAGCATGTACTGCAGTACCAGGAGCGCGGCGGCGATGGACGCTGGTCGACCCTGCAGGAGCTGGTGCTGCACGTGCAGCGCAGCGACTGGCAGCATCCCGGCGTGCGGGCTGCGCGCCTGACCGCGCTGCTGGCGCTGTGCGTGGTGATGGGCTGGGGACTGTGGCGCAGCGTGGCGCGGATGCGCGCCCGACGCGCCGTGGCGCGGCGACGGGGCTGGGCACAGCAGTCCGCCGATGCCAAGGCTGGCTTCCTGGCCACCTTCGGGCATGAGATACGCACCCCTCTCACCGGCGTGCTCGGAATGAGCGAGCTGCTGCTTGCCTCGACGCTGGCACCGCGGGAGCGCCGGCGTGTCGCGCGCATCCAGCGCGGTGGACGGCAGCTGCTGGCCATCCTCGACGACGCACTGGACGATGCGCGCATGGACGCCGGACGGGTGCCATTGCAATGGTCCCGTTTTGATCTGCTCAGCGTGTTGCAGCGCTGGCGACAGCATACGCAGCTGGTGCTGTGCGCGCAGGGCAGCATTTTTGCGGCATGCGTGCATCTGCCCGGGCCCGTGCGGGTGGGCGGGGATCCACAGCGTCTGCGGCAGCTGCTGGAGGTGATGATCGAGGGTCTACTCGACGCGCTGTCGGCCTGCCGGATCGCGGTCCAGGTCGGTTGGCTGCCCGGTCGTGGCGGGATGCTGCTGGATCTGCAGGCCGCGCCGATGGCAGGCCTGCCGATGCCGGCCGAGACGGTGATGCGGGCGGCGCTGGAGCGCGCGCAGACCTGCGCGCGAGCCCTGGACGGGCAACTGCGGGTGGTATTGCGTTCCGGGACGGGGTGGTGGCTGGTACTCCGGCTGCCGCTGGCGCCCGGCACGGACGGCGACGATGAGCCAGCCCCCGGCCGTGGGGTCGCGGCCGGCGAGCCGGGCGCGCCATGGCGGGTGTTGCTGGTCGAAGATGATCCGCTGCTTGCCCAGGTCCACGCCGGGGTGTTGGGCGCGCGCGGTGCGCACGTGGTGACCGCGGGGCATGCACTGGCGGCGATGGCCGAGGTGGCAGCGGCGCGCGTCGATGTGATGCTGCTGGACCTGGATCTGCCGGGCGTGGATGGCTGGCAGCTGCTGGACATGCTGCGCACGCAGGGCTGCCAGGTACCGGTGTTGATCCTGACCGCGCGGCGCGAACCGGGGTTGGCCGAACGCGCGGCCGTCGCCGGGGCGGCGGGTGTGCTGCACAAGCCGGTCGATGGCGATCAACTGTACGCGGCGGTGCGTATGCTGCTTCCGGGCTGAGTGGATCGTCGCCACGCAGCGAACCGTTTACCATGCGGACCTGGCCCCAGGCTCGACCCACCGCGCTGCGGTGCGGTCGCAACCCTGGCGAGCATCCACGGACAGAGTCGGGAGATCCACTGGTGGTGCCTTTGCGTTGGCTGCTCCTGATCGGGATCGCATGGCTCTGGCCGCTGCTCGGCCACGCGCAGCCCGTGCCGCCGACACCCCGCCAGCTCACCGTGTTCGACGGATTGCCGTCCAACACGGTCAATCGCATGGCCGAAGACGGCTACGGGTACCTGTGGATCGCCACCAACGACGGCCTGGCCCGTTACGACGGGCGCAACTACCGGGTGTGGCGTGCCGAGGATGGGCTGCGCGACAACCATGTGTGGAGCGTGCACGTGGATGCGCGCAACCAGCTGTGGATCGGCACCGAAAACGCCGGACTGGCGATGATGTCGGCCGATCGGCGCGAGCTGCGTTTCTTCGACCGCGCCAGCCACCCGGTGATCGGCAGCAACACGATCTGGAGCATTACCTCCACCGCCGRTGGCACGGTCTGGTTCGGCACCTATGAAGGCGGCCTGCACCGGCTCGACCGCAATGGCAAGGTCACCCGTTTYATGCCCGAGCATGGCAATCCACGCAGCCTGCCGTCCGCCTCGGTTACGCAATTGGCGACTACCCGCGACGGCAGCCTCTGGGTGGGGACCAAGGCCGGGTTGGCGCGCTGGACCGGGCATGATTTCGAGCGGGTGTCCAGCCGCTATCTGCACGAACAGCTGATCAACGGCCTTACCGCCGAGCTCGACGGCAGCCTGTGGGTGGCCACCAATGCCGGGGTGGTGGTGCGGCGTCCGGATGGACGCATCGAGCCGGCGCCGTGGAAGGTCGATGCGCGTGACCAGATCCTGGGCATGATGCTGCGCGACGAACAGGGCGGCTACTGGCTCGATACCCGCTCCGGGTTGGGCCGCGCCTACGACAACCAGTTTCAGCAGGTGCCGTTGTACAGCGCCGTGGCGCGCGGCCAGGTGCGACCGAACTGGACCGGTGCCTACGAGGACCGTGAGGGCGGGATCTGGCTGGCCAGCACCAACAGCGGCCTGTGGCACCTGTTGCCGCGCTGGTGGCAGTTCTCGGTGTTGTCGCGGCTGGAAGATGATCCGTCCTCGCTACGCAACGGCTACGTGCTGGGCATGTCCGCCGCCGCCGATGGCGGGGTATGGACGGTGGGCACGCACGGGGCGCTGGACAAGTTCGACCCGGTCACCGGCCGCGTGGTGCAGCACCGTACCTGGGTGGACGGCAACCAATGGCTGCAATCGGTGAAGGAAGACGCGCTGGGGCGGGTCTGGATCGGTTCGCGCGATGCGTTGTTGCGCTACGACCCGAAGGAGGCAGCGTTGCGGCGGTGGGGCAACGACGCGGCGGTGGATGCGGCGATGGAGGGGCAGATCGAATCGCTGGCGCTGTGCGATGGCGGACGGCTGTGGAGCGCCGCGTCGACCGGACTGCAACAGCGCGATCTGGAAGGTCGGGTACTGCACCGCATTGCCGCCGGACATGCGGGACTGGCGGAGGGGCAGATCGCGCTCGACCTGATGTGCGGCAGCGAGGACCACCTGTGGGCAGCGACCAACCAGGGGCTGCTGCACTGGGTGCCGGCGCGGTCGCGGTTCGAGCCGGTCCCCGGCGCGCCACCGGGCGCGATCCATGCGGTGGCCACCGCCGCCGACGACAGCGTGTGGCTGTCCCAGGAAGGACGGCTGAGCCAGTACCGCTGGCAGAACGGCCGGCTGCTGCTGCAGGCGGTCATCGGCGGCGGTGCGGGCTATCCGGACGTCTCGGCGACCGGGCTGGTGGTGGATGCGCAGGGCGTGGTCTGGGCGGCCAGTGCGCGCGGCCTGATCCGGGTCGATCCGCAGATGGGCAACGTGCGTCTGTATGGCGTGCACGATGGCCTGCCCAGCCAGGAGTTCCGCCGCAGCACCTTGACCCGTACCGCCAGCGGCCGCATCGTCGGCGGTACGCCGGCCGGCGTGGTGGTGTTCGATCCGCGCCAGGTGCGGCCGTCCAACCGGCGTGCGCCGCTGGTGATCGAACGGGTGGAGGTGCGGCGCGGCGACCGCGTGGCCGACCTGACCCATCTCACCCCGCTGGAAATCGCCGACGCCGATCGCGACCTGCGCATCGTCGCGCGGTTGCTGTCCTTCGCCGATTCCTCGTCCAACAGCTATCGCTACCGACTGGCCGGTTACGACCCGGATTGGGTGGACGTCGGCCCGGCTGGCGAGCGGGTGTTCTCGCGCCTGCCACCGGGCAGTTACCGGCTGGAGGTGCAGGCGCGCTCGGCCGACCAGGTGTGGTCGCGGGTGCAGTCGCTGGAATTTCGGGTGCAGCCGCCGTGGTGGCGCAGTTTGTCGGGCCTGCTGGTGTTGACCTCGTTGGCGTTGCTGCTGATGAGTCTGTTCGCGTGGCTGTATCGACGTCGCCTGCAGCGCAAACATGCGTACCAGCTGGCGTTGCAGAAGCAGGAACTGGCCGAGCAGGCCTCGGCCGCCAAGACCCGCTTCCTGGCCAACCTGGGCCATGAAGTACGCACGCCGATGACCGGTGTGCTGGGCATGAGCGAGCTGTTGCTGGGCTCGGCGCTGGATCCGCAGCAGCGCAGCTGGACCGCATCGATCCGGCATGCCGGCGAACACCTGCTGCACCTGGTCAACGATGCGCTGGATCTGGCACGGATCGAATCGGGACGGTTGCAGCTGCAGGCCGAGCCGTTCGACGTGAACAACCTGGTCGACGACGTGTGCACCCTGATGGCGGCGCTGGCCGAGCAGAAGCAACTGCGTTTCGTGGTCGACAACCAGTTGCCTAAGGGTCTGGGCAGCGTCGGCGATGCGGTGCGGGTGCGACAGATCCTGCTCAACCTGCTGGGCAATGCGGTCAAGTTCACCACGCACGGCGAGGTACGCCTGAAGGCGATGACCTTGTCTGCCGATCGCGGGGTGTACTTCGAGGTTTCCGATACCGGTCCGGGGATCAGCAGCGATCAACAGCAGCGGCTGTTCCGCCGTTTCGAGCAGGCCGATGGCGCGCGGACGGCCGCGCAATATGGTGGCAGCGGGCTGGGGCTGGCAATTTGCCGGGAGCTTGCGCTGGCGATGCAGGGTCAGGTCGGTATCGAGAGCCAACTGGGGGTGGGCACCTGTTTCAGCCTGACCTTGCCACTGCCGCTGCATATTGTCGCCGCGCCGGCCGGCTTCGCAGGGGGCGGCGACGGCCAGCAGCTGCCGCCGATGCGGATTCTGCTGGTGGAAGACGATGCGACCGTGGCCAGTGTGATCAGCGGGCTGCTCGGCGCGCGCGGGCATCAGGTGGTGCATGCCGAGCACGCGCTGGCGGCGCTGCGAGAGGTCAGCGAGGCGCCGTTCGACGTGGTGCTGCTGGACCTGGACCTGCCCGGGCTGGGGGGGATCGAATTGGCCGGGCACCTGCACAACCAGGGCTACGAGATGCCGATGATCGCCGTGACCGCRCGTACCGACCCGGGCATCGAGCAGCAGGTGCGCGCGGCGGGCATGCAGGGCTTCCTGCGCAAGCCGGTGACCGGTGAGCTGCTGGTGGAGGCGATCGCGCGGGCGTTGCGCACGGCGCGCGGGTAAGCGGCGGGGCAGGTCATCGGGCCAAGGACCGCGTGCTGATCACCGGACCAACGGTCGATGCTACTCAGCGACCTCTTCCACATCGCGCGGGGAGGGGCGGGTGTCGGGCAGCTGCCAGAAGATCAGCGTGGAGGTGAGGGTGATGGCACCGACGCAGACGAAGGTGGCGTGCAGGGCGGCGGTGGCGCCGCGCAGGGCATCCAGGTGGTCGAACGCGGCCAGCAGGCTGCCGGCCGCAGCGGCGCCGAAGCCCGTGGCGAGCATCATCACCATCGACAGCAGGCTGTTGCCCGAACTGGCGAAATCGCGGTCGAGATCGCGCAGGGTCACGGTGTTCATGACGGTGAACTGCAGCGAGTTCACCGCGCCGAACAGGGCCAATTGGACGATGCGCACCCACAGTGGCTGGCCGGGTGTCATGAAGATGAAACTGGCCATTGCCAGGCCAACCAGCACGGTGTTGACCATCAGCACCCTTCGGTAGCCGAAGCGTTCGACCAGTTTGACGGCGTAGCGTTTGGAGAGCATGCCGGCGGCGGCGACGGGGATCATGAGCAGGCCGGCATTCATCGGGCTCATGCCCATGCCGACCTGCAGCAGCAGCGGGATGAGCAGGGGCATGGCGCTGCTGCCGATGCGCGAGAACAGGTTGCCGAGGATGCCGATGCGGTAGCTGGGCACGTGGAACAGGGCCAGCGAGAACAGCGGTGCGGTGGAATTGGCCGCGTGCAGCCAGTAGCCGACGAGGGCGGCCAGGCCGGCGACGGTCATGAGCATGACCAGCGCGTGCGGGGTGGCCATGCCGGAGATGCCGTCCAGGGCGAGGGAAAGCACGACCATGCCGAAGGCGAGCATGAGGTAGCCGGCCAGGTCGAAGCGGGTGCGATGCTCGGCGTAGTGGTCGGGCATGACGTTCATGGCGGCGATGTAGCCGATGACGCCGATGGGCAGGTTGATCAGGAAGACCCAGTGCCAGGAGGCGACTTCAACCAGCCAGCCGCCGAGGGTGGGGCCGATGAGCGGGCCGATGAGGGCGGGGATGGCGATGAAGCTCATGGCGCGGAGGAACTCTTCGCGCGAGACCGAGCGCATGACGGCGAGGCGGCCGACGGGGAGCAGCATGGCGCCGCCGACGCCCTGCAGGACGCGTGCGCCGACGAGCTGGTGCAGGGTCTGGGCGAGGGCGCAGGCGAGCGAGCCGAGGGTGAACAGGATGATGGCGACGAGGAAGGTGCGCCGGGTGCCGAAGCGGTCGGCTATCCAGCCGGAGGCGGGGATGAAGGTGGCCACGGCGAGGGCATAGCTGAAAACGACCGACTGCATCTGCAGGGGGCTTTCGCCGAGGCTGCGGGCCATGGCGGGGAGGGCGGTGTTGACGATGGTGGAGTCCAGCATCTGCATGAAGATCGCCAGCGATACCAGCCACAACAGGGGCCGGATCGAGGCGTAGCTGCTGGTCGTCATCGTGCGCACCTTCATCAACGAGGGGCACATGATCGCCGATGCGGGATCAGGGTGCGGTCAAGATGCGGTTGTGGACTGGATTGGCAAAGTTGTTTCAGAAGCTGGAGAGCCAGCGCCAGCGCCAGCGCCAGCGCCAGCGCCAGCCCAGAGCAAAGCCAGAGCCGAAGCCGAAGCGCTTGATGTGCTGGCGACCAGGCTGGGCTGGCGTGGGTGGGTTGGCGGGACCGTTG
>NZ_JBFULO010000063.1:0-14203 GCF_054049855.1 Stenotrophomonas sp. P5_B8
ACACGTGGGTGCCATGGACCTGGTAGCTGGCGCCTTCATAGAAGCCATTGCGATTGAACAGGTCCTCGTACTGCGGATCGAGAATCTGATAGTCGACCGCCACCTGGTCGCCGTCACTGCTGAAGCAGGCATCCGGACCATCGATGATGGCGGTATTCGCGCACAGGCTGCCATCGGGCAGCACATCGGCCAGATGGATGCTGCGATGGTCCTTGCCGGCGAACTCGTCATGCTGCAGGCCGGTGCCGCTGTCGAACACGCCCAGGCGGATGCCCTTGCCGGTCAGGCCGCGCGCATAGGCGGCGTCGGCGTTGATCGCGCCCAGGCCCCAGTCGGCGTCGAACTCGGTGCTGCGCCAGCTCTCGGCATTGCCGGGGGTGCCGTTGATCGGGCCGGGGGCCGGCTCGGCAGTGATGCGGACGCCGCCGACATTGGCGACGTTGGCCGCCGGCAGGTCGAGGCTGAAAGCCGCCCGCTGCAGCGCGCGCTGTTGCTGGTAGGTGCTCAGGGAGTCGCTGGAGGAACTGGCCAGCGCAGGCACCGCAAGGGCGGCCAGCAGGGTTCCGGTGATGGCCGATGCCAGCAGGCTCGGCGAGGGACGGCGACGTGCGTTGGAGCGCGATACGTAGGTCATTTGAACTCTACTTCCTTGAAGTGATTCGGGCCGGGACATCGCAGGGATATCGGCAGCCGCACCAGAAGATGCATGCCATTCCATACGACATGCTGACTGATCCTAAGCGATTTTTTACAGAATTTTTACAATTTATGGGCATAAGCCGATGCGGCGGAAACGCCGCCGGTCAACATCCGTGTTGGTCGCCCTGCGGGGCGACCCTGCAAGGTCCTTTGCACCATCGMAGGCGGAAGCCTTCGACGGTGCCACGCGTAGCACACAACCAGGCGTCATCCAGAATTCTGGACAACATCACGCTAACCATTGACGTGGCAGATGGGTATCAGGAAAACCCCCACAGCGATTGACTACGTCGGCGGATGCCCGATTCCACCTCCATGAGCTACGTCACTTGGCAATCCCGCCGGCAACCGCTAGCGTCGGCCGATCCGTCCATGCCGCATCGGGGAAACATGCGCACACGATTGACCGCCGGGGTGGCCCTGGCGCTGTTTTCACTTGCCGCGCCGTCGGCGCCGGCCGCCTCGCGATTCGTGCAGGACCCCTATCCCAGCACCTACGCGCCGATCGCCTCGGCGCCGGTACTGATCCGCAATGCCACCGTGCTGACCGGTACGGGCGTGCGCCTGGAACAGGCCGACGTGCTGCTGCGCGATGGCCGCATCGCCGCCGTCGGCACGGCGCTGGCCGCACCGGCCGATGCGCGCGAAGTGGATGCGCGGGGCAAGTGGGTCACTCCCGGCATCATCGACGTGCATTCGCACCTGGGCGTGTACCCCAGCCCCGGGGTGAGTGCGCACAGCGATGGTAACGAGATGACCGCGCCGGTCACCGCCAACGTATGGGCCGAACATTCGGTATGGCCGCAGGATCCGGGCTTCGCCGCAGCGCTCGCCGGCGGCGTGACCGCGATGCAGGTGCTGCCGGGCTCGGCCAACCTGGTCGGTGGCCGCGGCGTTACCCTGAAGAACGTGCCGGCCACCACCTACCAGGCCATGAAATTCCCCGGCGCGCCGTGGGGGTTGAAGATGGCCTGCGGCGAAAACCCCAAGCGCGTCTACGGCGGCGGCAAGGGCGTGGCGCCGTCAACGCGGATGGGCAACGTGGCCGGCTACCGCGCCGCCTTCATCGATGCCAGCGAGTATCTCGCCAAGAACGCGCCGAAGAAGCCCCAGAAGAAGAAACGCTGGTTCGGTGGCGATGACAAGGGCGACAGTGCCGGCGATGCCGGTGGCAAGCGCGACCTCAAGCTGGACACGCTGGCGGGCGCGATCCAGGGCGACATCCGCGTGCACATCCACTGCTACCGCGCCGACGAGATGGCGACCATGCTGGATCTGTCCAAGGAATTCGGCTTCAAGATCGCCGCCTTCCACCATGCCGTGGAGGCCTACAAGCTGGCTGACCGGCTCGCCGCCGAGGGCGTGTGTGGTGCGCTGTGGGCCGATTGGTGGGGCTTCAAGATGGAGGCCTTCGACGGCATCCAGGACAACATCGCGCTGGTCGACCGCCCGGCCAACAGCTGTGCGATCGTGCATTCCGATTCGCCCGAAGGCATCCAGCGGCTCAACCAGGAAGCAGCCAAGGCGATCGCCAACGCGCGCCGCGCCGGTCTCACGATCGCGCCGGAGCGCGCGATGATGTGGCTGACGCTCAACGCGGCACGCTCCTTGGGCGTGGAGAAGCAGACGGGCAGCCTGGAGGCGGGCAAGATGGGCGATGTGGTGGTGTGGAACGGGAGTCCCTTCAGTTCCTACGCGCAGGCCGAACAGGTCTATATCGACGGACATCAGGTCTACGACCGCCACGATGCGCGGCGGCAGCCGCTGTCGGACTTCATGCTGGGCCAGGAGGTCCGGCCATGAGGCGCGCTTGGAGTAGTTCGGCGCGTTGCCGAGCGTGGCTCGGCACTACCTTGCTGGTCTTGGCCGCCCTGCCGGCGCAGGCGCAGGACCTGCTGGTGCGCAATGCCACGGTGCACACCGCCAGCGCGCGCGGCAGCCTGGAGCACGCCGACGTGCTGGTCCAGGGCGGCATCATCCGCGCGGTCGGCGCAGGTCTGTCGGCACCGGCTGGCACCGTGGTGGTCGAGGCTGCAGGCAAGCCGCTGACCCCGGCGCTGTTCGGTGGCATCACCGACATCGGCATCGAGGAAGTGTCCGGCGAGTCGGCCACGGTGGACAGCACGCTGAAGCTGGACGACCAGCCATTGCGACCGGAATTCGATGTGAGCCTGGCCTATAACCCCGACTCGGTGCTGATCCCGGTGGCCCGACTGGACGGGATCGGGTTCACCGCGTTGGGGGCCAACAGCGGCGGTGGTTTCATCGCCGGCCAGGGCGGCGTGGTGCGGTTGGATGGCAGCACCGATCCGATCGGGCCACTGGCGTTGTACCTCCGTCTGGGCGCGTCCGGCGCCGAGTTGACCGGCAGCTCGCGCGCGGCGCAATGGATGCTGCTCGAACAGATGGTCAGCGAAGCGCGTGGTCGCGTGCCTGCCGATTCGCCGCACGCATTGCTGACCCCCGCCGGCCGCGCCACGCTGGCCCGCTACCTCGGCGGCCACGGGCGGCTGGTAGTGCAGATCGACCGCGCCGCCGACATCCGCCAGCTGCTGCGCTGGGCGGCCCGCGAAAACGTGAAGATCGCCATCGCCGGGGGTGCCGAAGCGTGGCGGGTGGCACCGCAGTTGGCGCAGGCCAACGTACCGGTGTTCGTTGACGCGCTGGGCAACCTGCCGGCCAGCTTCGACCAGATCGGTGCCACTCTGGAGAACGCCGCGCGCCTGCGTGCCGCTGGCGTGCAGGTCAGCTTCGCCCAGCGCGAGGATGCCTCACACAACGCGCGCAAGATGCGCCAGCTGGCCGGCAATGCGGTGGCCAATGGCCTGCCCTGGCAGGATGGCCTGGCAGGGCTGACCCGGGTGCCGGCACAGGTGCTGGGCGTGGGCGAGCGGATCGGCACGATCGAGGTCGGCAAGCTGGCCGACCTGGTGCTGTGGGAAGGCGACCCGCTGGACGTGGGCCACTACGCCGAGCAGGTGTGGCTGGGCGGCCGGCCGATGCCGATGCGCTCGCGGCAGACCGAACTGCGCGATCGCTACCTGGCCCCGGCTTCGGCCGAACCACGCGCATACTCGCGCTGAGCCGCCTTCCGCGGCGGGGCCCGCCCCCGCCGCATCCACCTGCAAGGAATTCCCGATGGCGCTGCGCTGGTACTTTGATTTCGTCTCGCCGTTCGCCTATCTGCACTGGCAGCAGCTCAAGCAGCTGCCGCAGTTCGAGCGGATCACGCCGGTGCCGATCGCCTTCGGTGCGGTGCTGCACCACCTGGGCAACCTGGGCCCGGCCGAGATCCCGGCAAAGCGCCGCTTCACCTACCGGCAAGTACTGTGGCAGGCGCAGCAGCAGGGGGTGACGCTGCGCTTCCCGCCCGGGCACCCGTTCAATCCCCTGGCCGCGCTGCGGCTGTGCCTGGCCGCCGAAGCCAGCCACCAGGCCGTGGACATCCTGTTCAACTGGATCTGGCGCGATGGCCACGCCGCCGATACCCCCGCCGCGCTGGCCCTGCCGGGCGCGATGCTGGAAGTGGCCAACGTGGCCGCAGCGGTATCGGCGCCGTCGGTGAAGGAGCAGCTGCGGCAGAACACCGAAGCGGCGATCAGCGCCGGGGTGTTCGGGGTACCGACCCTGGCCATCGATGGCGAACTGTTCTGGGGCAACGAGGCGCACGGCCTGATGCAGGCCGTACTGGCCGACCCGACCATGCTGCAGCGCGGCGAATGGGCACGGATCGATAACCTGCCGGTGGCGGTGGAGCGCAGCCGACCGGCAAGCTGACTGGCCGCTCAGGCAGCGTCGACGATTTTGAGATAGCTTTCACACTTCCGAACCTACAACCGGCCTTGAGGGGGGCTCAGGATGCGCATCGGAATCGTCGTCGACTCTGCCTGCGATTTGCCGCAGGACTTCATCGAACAACACAACATCGTGCTGCTGCCAATCACGGTGCGGATCGGCGAAGCGGTGCTCGCCGACCATCGCGACGAGCAGGCCACGCTCAGCTTCCTGCATGCCCACGTGGCCGAACACGGCGCCGAAGCGGAGACCATTCCGTTCAGCGTCACCCAGATCCGCGACCTGTTCCTGGGCAAGCTGGTGATCGATTACGACCATGTGTTCTGCATGACGATCACCAAGACCCGCAGCCCCATCCATGACAACGCGATGCAGGCCAGCTTCGCGATCCTCAACGACTACAAGCCGGTGCGCCAGGCAGCTGGCTTCAATACGCCGTTTGCCCTGCGCGTGCTCGATACCCAGAACCTGTTCGCCGCGCAGGGCGTGACCGCGGTGGAAGCGGTGCGGCTGCGCGCCAGTGGCGTGAGCGTGCAGCAGATCCGCGAACGGCTGGAAATGCTGGCGCAGAACGTGCACGGCTACATGGTCACGCGCGACCTGTACTACATGCGCGCCCGCGCCCGGCACAAGGGCGACCGCAGCGTCGGCCTGCTCAGCGCGGCGCTGGGCAGCGCGCTGGACATCAAGCCGGTACTGCATGGCTACCGCGGGCAGACCGGGCCGGTGGCCAAGATCAAGGGCTTCGACAACGCGGTGCAGAAGCTGTTCGATTTCGTCGGGCAGCGGGTCAAGGCCGGGCTGCTGACGCCCACCGTATGCGTCAGCTACGGCGGCGAGCTGGCCGACCTGCAGGCCCTGCCCGGCTACGCCACGCTGCAGCAGACCTGCCAGGCGCACGGGGTGGAGCTGTTCGAGTCGGTGATGAGCCTGACCGGCATGGTCAACGTCGGCAAGGGCGCGGTCACCATTGGATTTGCCGACGAACCGCATACCTTCAGCGGCTGAGCCGCCGATCTGCACGCCGATTGCACTTCGGCTCTGCCAGCCTTGCCGCATTCACTGGAGGTAACCATGTCAACGCAGTACCACATCAGCCTGCCGGACCCGTCCAAGGCCCGCGGCAACGATCCAGACCTTTCCTTCCGCTCGCAGGGCGCCGCCGGCTTCGCCGAGGAGCTGCAGGATGCCCTGCGCAGCACCGTCCTGTTCGACAAGTGGCGTGCCAAGCAGCCCGACCCGGACGCGGTCGAAGCGCAGTGGGGGGCCACCGATCCGTCGGCCACCGTCACCGGCTCGCAGGACGACCTGCGCATCAACCTGGTGGCCACCACCCGCATCGACAGCGATGTGTTCAAGCAGCGCCTGCGCATGCTGGCCGGGCATCATTGGGAGCTGCGCGACGTGCGTTGAAGCGCGATGCGATGGTAACGTGCCGACCGCATGTTGCCCTCGCCGCTCTCCAGAGCGGGCTGCGCATGCCGCCCGACACTGGAACCGGGCCGCCATCATGGCGGCCTTTACGCATGGAATGCCGCGTGGACCCGAAACGCCGCAATCTCATCGACCGCACCGACCTTGACGCGTTGCTGTCGCCGCCGCAGGCGCCGTTTCGCGACGTGGTGGATCCGGTGCGCGTGCCCGCGCCGCGCCCTGGCCCGACTGCATCGGCGCCTCCGGCGGTGCCGGCCGACGACGTCGTGTACCTCGTTCCCAACCGCGGCGTGCGCCGCGTCATCCTGATCGCCGCCGGCGGTCCGATCATGCTGATCGGCATGATGCTGCTGGAAGTCATCTGGAGCGCCCTGCCCGAGGGCGGCACCGTGCTCCGGGCGGCGCTGACGGTGATTCCGGTGCTGATGATCGGCTACCTGCCCTACCGACTGCTGGGCCGGCGGGGTTCACCCCGACGGCCGGTCGACAGCGGATCAGGGATGCGCGGCCCCGGCGCCTGACGTCCCCGTCGTTGCGACCGCTTCGCCACCCTGCCAGCCCCCCAACGCCCGGTACAGCTCCACCCGCGGCATTGCCGCACTGGCGTGGCGGGTGGCCAGCGCTGCCTGGTTGTCCAGGGCGATGCGCTGGGGGATCGCTGCGCTGCTGCTCGCTGGCTTCAGCATCGATCGCAGCGTCCATTGTCAGCGCCGGGCGCCACGCCGCGGCGACCGGCTCATCGCGGCGTCGCGCCGGCGACGGATGACACGCCAGCGTCCGCCTCCACCACCCGGTTGCGGCCATGCCGCTTGGCCTCGTACAACGCGGCATCGGTGGCTGCCAGCAGGCCACTGGGATCGGACGAAGCGATCTGCGCGACATGCGCCACGCCGATGCTGACGGTCACACCGATCAGGTTGACCGCACCGGGCGAGGCCAGACGCACCCGTTCCACCGCCTGGCGCATGGTCTCGGCCAGCGCCAGCGCACCCTCGCGCGTCGTCGCGGGAACCACCACCGCGAATTCCTCACCGCCGTAGCGCGCCACCACGTCCGACCCGCGCGTGGCACAGCCGGCCAGGGTGGTGGCGACCTCGCGCAGGCATACATCGCCCAGCGGATGGCCGAAGCGGTCGTTGAACTGTTTGAAGTGATCGATGTCCACCATCAGCAACGCCATGCCCTGCCCGCTGCGGCGCGCGCGGCCCCATYCGGCCTGCAGCACGTGGTCGAACTGGCGGCGGTTGGCCACCCCGGTCAATGCGTCCACCCGCGACAGTACGTCCAGCTGGTCCTGGCGCTCCATCGCACGTACCTGCATCACCACCCCGCGCAGGCCCGACCCCAGCGTGGCCACAGCGCGAAGCCGACCACGGCCAGGTGCGGGTGCTTGTCCACCATCAATCCCGACACCACCAGCAGCGCGGCCGGCAGGATCAACGGGCTGCCCGCGCGCACCGCCAATGCCAGGCGGCGCGGTGTGGTGTCCTCCGCCTCGGCGCCGCCGCGCAGTGCCAGTACCGCAAGCAGCAGGAACGGCAGGTCGATCAGCACATCGGTCAACCCGCCGTAGCTTGCCTCGGTGGCAAAGTGGTTGATGTAGGCGGCCATCCCCAGATAGAGCCAGGCGAACAGGCTCAACGCACGGAAGAACACCCGGCGCGAGCCGTCTTCGCTGGCAAGGTAGCGCACCAGCGCGAACACCGCGATGAACAGGTTCTCGATGTCGAACATCACCCGCAGGCTGTTTATCCCCTGCGCCGGGGCATCGCTCACCGTGGCGAAGGAAAAGGTGTGCACGAAGAACAGGTAGCCCAGCAGCAGCGCCAACGCGCCATCGATAAGGATCAGGTACCAAGGCTCATGCCGCGGGTGCGCCATCGCAAATGTCAGCGGCACCCCGTACAACACGTAGAGCAGCATGCTGGCGCCCGGCGTCGCATCGGGATTGCCGCGTCCGATTTCCTGGTACATGTTCAACGCCATGCCGCCGGCCCACAGCAGCATGCCCACCGCGAGCGCCAGCCAGCCCACGCGCGCCTGGCTCAGCCGCATGCGCCACAGGCAGCCAAGCGCGGCCAGCAGCGGCGCACCGATCAGGAACGAAAATGACAACGCCTGTGCATGGCCCGGCAGCAATGCCAGGGCCAATCCGTGGCACAGCAGGTACAACGCCGCCCACCATGCTGCTGCCATGCAACCCCCTGTCCGGAGTGACGTGCGCCCACGATAGCGCGAATGCCCTGCGGCGCCGATCAAACGAGGCAAGGCGCTTCACAGGCCGTGCACGCTGCCAGGGACCGCGTCGCACTCAGCTGCCCGTCAGCGTTTTCACGGCACACGTGCACATCGCTCCGGCAAGGTAAATCCATACCCCCTACCGGACGTTCTCGATGATCCTGCGCCCGCGCGCCACCGCCCCGCTTCTCGCCTTCGCCCTGGCCTGCGCAGCACCGGCCTGGGCGCAAACGCCGGCTGCGCTGCCGGCGCCCATTGCCGAAAACGCCACCGCCGGGAACAGCGCGCCGGCCACCGGTGTGCGCTCTGACCTGCACGCACAAGTGCTGCTGGACCGTGCGCACTTCTCGCCGGGCGAAATCGATGGCCTGCCCGGCTCGAACCAGAAGCGTGCGGTGGCCGGTTTCCAGGCCGCCCGCGGCCTCAAGGTTACCGGTGAACTCGACGATGCCACCTGGCAGGCGCTGCAGCCGGACAGCACGCCCGTGCTGGCCCGTTACACCCTGACCGCCGAGGACGTGGCCGGCCCGTTCCAGCCGATCCMGAAGAAGCCGGCCGAGCAGGCCAAGCTCAAGGCGCTGGGCTTCACCACGGTGCAGGAGTCGCTGGGCGAACGCTTCCATGCCTCGCCCGAGCTGCTGCGCACGCTCAACCCCGGCGTGGACCTGGCCAAGGCCGGCAGCGAGATCCAGGTACCCAACATCGCCGCGGCGGCGCTGCCCAAGGCGGCCAAGCTGGTGATCGACAAGTCCGATTCCACGCTGCGCCTGTATGACGCACAGGGCAAGGTGTACGCGCAGTTCCCGGTGTCCTCGGGCAGCAAGCACGATCCGCTGCCGATCGGGACCTGGAAGATCCTGGGCATCTCGCGCGAGCCGACCTTCCACTACAACCCCAAGCTGTTCTGGGATGCCAGCAAGAAGGAGAGCAAGGCACTACTGCCGGCCGGCCCGAACAACCCGGTCGGCCGGGTCTGGATCGATATCTCCAAGCCGCACTACGGCCTGCACGGCACGCCCGAGCCGGGCCATGTGGGCAAGACCGAATCGCACGGCTGCGTGCGCATGACCAACTGGGATGCCCTGCAGGTGGCCGATGCGGTGGACGCCTCGGTGCCTGTGGTGATGCAGGAGTGATGCGATGACACTGCCCAAACTGCTCGCACTGGGACTGGTGATCGGCGTGGCGGGCTGGTGGTGGCTGGGGCCGCGCGCGGAACAGGCGCCCGCCGCCGCGGTCGCATCGCCAGCGGTGCTGGCGACGCCGGGACGCGCCGGTCCGGCGGCCGTCGCCAGCACCGCAACCGCCCCGGCGACGGCGGCTCCCGCTGCGACGCCGGGCACTGCGGCCGCGGCCGCGGCCCCTGACGCCGCAGCGGCGCCTGCTCCGGCCGATGGCACCGGCCTGCTGCTGCCGGTCCAGGGCATCACCGCCGCCCAACTGCAGGACACCTTCACCGACGCGCGCAGTGAGGGCCGCGTCCACGATGCGATCGACATCCTGGCCCCGGCTGGCACGCCCGTGCTGGCCGTGGCCGATGGCACCGTGGAGAAGCTGTTCGACAGCGCGCGTGGCGGGCTGACCCTGTACCAGTTCGAGCCCGGTGGCCGTTATTGCTACTACTACGCCCACCTRCAGCGCTACGCCGATGGCCTGGCCGAGAAGCAGCAGGTCAAGCGCGGCCAGGTGATCGGCTATGTCGGCAGCACCGGCAATGCCAGCCCGGAGGCGCCGCACCTGCACTTCGAGATCCATGCGCTGGGTCCGGAAAAGCAGTGGTGGAAGGGCGAATCGCTCAACCCGTATCCGGTTCTGCGAGGGGAACAGGGGCTGCCGTGAGCCCCCTTGGCGTCCGGGCTGAACGGCTGGCACGGAGCGCCGATGGCCGGGCCGCCCCGAAGATGCGAAAATCCCTCCCCCTTTCCGGCGGGCGCATTGGCGCCGGCCACAATCCCGAGATTCCGTGAAGACCCCCCAAGGCCTGCAGGCGCTGATCGACGACGGCGTGATCGATGAAGTGCTGCGCCCGCTCAAGAGCGGCAAGGAAGCAGCGGTGTACGTGGTACGCAGCGGCGACGATGTGCGCTGCGCCAAGGTCTACAAAGACATGGCCCAGCGCAGCTTCCAGCAGCGCGTGCAGTACCAGGAAGGCCGCAAGGTGCGTGGCAGCCGCGAGGCGCGTGCGGTTGGCAAGGCCAGCAAATACGGACGCAAGCAGCAGGAAACCGCCTGGAAGAACACCGAGGTGGACGCGCTGTACCAGCTGCGCGACGCCGGTGTGCGCGTGCCCGAGCCGCACGGCTACTACCACGGCGTGCTGGTGATGGAACTGGTCACCGACGCGGACGGTTTCTCCGCCGCCCGGCTGGGCGAAGTGGAGCTGGAGCCGGACCAGGCGCGCGAGTTCCACCAGACCCTGGTCCGCCAGGTGGTGCGCATGTTGTGCTGCGGCCTGATCCACGGCGATCTGTCGCCGTACAACGTACTGGTGGGCCCGGACGGCCCGGTGGTGATCGACTTCCCGCAGGTGGTCAGCGCCGGCGGCAACAACGCCGCGCGCAGCATGCTGCTGCGCGACGTCAACAACCTCACCGCCTACCTGGGCCGGTTCGCGCCGGAGCTGCTGGACAGCTGGTACGGCGAAGAGATGTGGGCGTTGTTCGAAGCCGGTGACCTGCTGCCCGACAGCCCGCTCACCGGCACCTTCGTGCATGACGAAACCACCATCGACCTGGACGGCGTGCGCCACGCGATCAACGATGCGCGCGAAGAAGCGCTGATCCGCCAGCAGGGTCGCGAGGCGGCGGAAGAAGACGAGGATTGAAGCGGCGGTAGAGCCACCCCATGGGTGGCTGCTCTCCGTTCTGGCAGCGCGTGCAGCCGACCAACGGTCGGCTCTACCGTTCCGGCACCGCGTGCAGCCGACCAACGGTCGGCTCTACCGTTTCGGCACCGTGTGCAGCCGACCAACGGTCGGCTCTACGATGAGGCGTGCAGCGCGTTGGCGTGGGGTGCCGATCAGGCGTGCAGCGCCTTGGCGTGGTGGGCGATGTGCTCGCCGATGAAGCTGCTGATGAAGTAGTAGCTGTGGTCGTAGCCCGGCTGCAGGCGCAACTGCAGCGGATGGCCGGCAGCGGTGCAGGCGGCCTGCAACCACTGCGGTTGCAGTTGGGTGTCGAGGAATTCATCGCCGCCGCCCTGGTCGACCAGCAACGGCAGGCGCTCTTCGGCACGGGCGACCAGTTCGCTGGCATCCCAGGCCGACCAGCTGCTGCGGTCCTCGCCGAGGTAGGCGGCGAAGGCCTTCTGGCCCCAGGGCACGCGGGTCGGTGCGACGATCGGTGAGAACGCCGACACGCTGCGGTAGCGGCCGGGATTCTTCAGCGCGATCACCAGCGCGCCATGGCCCCCCATCGAATGTCCGCTGATGCTGCGCGCATCGGTCGCCGGCAGATGCGCCTCGATCAGCGCCGGCAACTCGTCCACCACGTAGTCGTACATGCGGTAGTGCGCCGCCCACGGTTGCTCGCTGGCGTTGAGATAGAAGCCGGCGCCCTTGCCCAGGTCGTAGCCGTCGGCATCGGCGACGTCATCCCCGCGCGGACTGGTGTCCGGCGCCACCAGGATCACCCCGTGTTCGGCGGCATAGCGCTGCGCGCCGGCCTTGGTGATGAAGTTCTGCTCGGTGCAGGTCAGCCCGCTCAGCCAGTACAGCACCGGCAGCTTCTGCGTGGCGGCCTGTGGCGGCAGGTAGACGGCGACCTTCATCTCGCAGCCCAGCACCTGCGAGCGGTGCTGGTACACGTCCTGCCAGCCGCCGGAGGCGGCGCGATGTTCGATGCGTTCCATGGTCTCTCCGTGAGCCGGGCGCGTGTCAGCGCGATGTCCCGGCGTTGATGTCATTGTCCAGCTCGGCCAGCAGCCGCAGCAGTGTTCCGGTCTGCGGCACGCCATCAAGGTTGCGCATGGCGGCCACGGCCACCTGGCTGCGTGGTGGCCATTGGCCACTGCGCCTTGCCTCGTGCAAGCGTGGCAGGAACACCTGCGTCAGCCACTGCTCGAACGGCATCTCCTCGCCACCAAAGGCCGAGGTGACCGCCGCCGGCTCACCCACCTCGCCGTGCAGCCAGCCAAGCTCGCGCAGGGCCTGCTCGATGCGGTCCACCAGCGCATCCCGCACCGGTACTGCCGGTGCCGTGCGTCGTTTCCAGAAGTCGGTCAGGCCCATGCCGCCGGCTCAGTAATGCACCACCGAGCGGATCGACTTCCCCTCGTGCATCAGCTCGAAGGCATCGTTGATCTGCTCCAGGTCCATGGTGTGGGTGACGAACGGCGCCAGTTCGATGTCGCCCTTCATGGCGTCTTCGACCATGCCCGGCAGCTGGCTGCGGCCCTTCACGCCGCCGAAGGCGGTGCCCTTCCACGAGCGGCCGGTGACCAGCTGGAACGGACGGGTCGAGATTTCCTGACCCGAGCCGGCCACGCCGATGATCACCGACTGGCCCCAGCCACGGTGCGCGCATTCCAGTGCGGCACGCATCACGTTGACGTTGCCGATGCACTCGAAGGTGTGGTCCACGCCCCAGGTGGTCATCTCCACGATCACCTGCTGGATCGGCTTGTCGAAGTCCTTCGGGTTGACGCAGTCGGTGGCACCGAACTGCCTGGCCAGGTCGAACTTGGACGGGTTGGTGTCGATGGCGAAGATGCGCCCGGCCTTGGCCTGACGCGCGCCCTGGATCACCGCCAGGCCGATGCCGCCCAGGCCGAACACGGCCACCGAATCACCTTCCTGCACCTTGGCGGTGTTGTGCACCGCGCCGATGCCGGTGGTGACGCCGCAGCCGAGCAGGCACACGTGCTCCGGGTTCGCTTCGGGGTTGATCTTGGCCAGCGAGACTTCGGCCACCACCGTGTACTCGCTGAAGGTCGAGCAGCCCATGTAGTGATAGATCGGCTCGCCGTTGTAGCTGAAGCGGGTGGTGCCATCGGGCATCACGCCCTTGCCCTGGGTGGCGCGCACGGCCACGCACAGGTTGGTCTTGCCCGAGGTACAGAACAGGCATTCACCGCACTCGGCGGTGTACAGCGGAATGACGTGGTCGCCCGGCGCCACGCTGGTGACGCCCTCGCCCACTTCCACCACGATGCCCGCGCCTTCATGGCCCAGCACCGCCGGGAACAGGCCTTCCGGATCATCGCCGGACAGGGTGAACGCATCGGTGTGGCAGACACCGGTGTGGGTGATCTTGACCAGCACCTCGCCCTTCTTCGGCGGGGCGACATCGATCTCGACGATCTTCAACGGCTGGCCGGGACCAAACGCAACAGCGGCACGGGATTTCATCGGCAACACTCCAGAGTAGTAGACAAGACAGAACAGCACGCGGTCGCCCGCGCGCTCATTTCAGGTAGGAACGGATCAGCGCGCTCATGTCGCGCACGCGCTCGGCGCGCTGCGCATCGGACTGCGCCGGCTGGCCGAATTCTTCGCGCAGGTGGGCTTCCATCACTTCGGACATCAGCCCGTTGACCGCGCCGCGGATCGCGGCGATCTGCTGCAGCACCGGCGCGCACTCGGCCCCGCCCTCCAGCGCCCGGTCGAGCGCATCGCACTGACCGCGGATGCGGCGCACGCGGGCCAGGACCTTCTTCTTTTCTTCGGGGGAATGCGGCATGGACAGCGCGGCCAGAGAACTATACTGGGGGATAGTATACATGCAGCCTGGCCCGCACCCAAATGACGGGCTCTCGCCGCGCCCCCCACCGAGTCGCAGGGCGGTTTTCCCAGGATTTGCATATCGCGCGGGCGGCCGCCTCCCTAGAGTTCGCGGCATACCGCACCGTGGCCGCCCGATGATTGCCCCCGCCTCGTCCTCGCAGCACCTGCTTGCCCTGGCCATCGCCGCCGCACTGGCCGGCAACGCCTCGGCGGCCCTCGCCCAACACGCTGCCCCGATCATCGCCGACGGCACCCGGGAAGAAGCCGCTCCCGGTGAGTATCGCAGCACCGCAGATGGGGCCGCGGGCCATGTCC
>NZ_JBFULO010000064.1:0-14149 GCF_054049855.1 Stenotrophomonas sp. P5_B8
GGTCGCGTGGTCGTGGGAGGGTCGCGTGATCGTGGGTGGGTCGCGTGGTCGTGGGAGGGTCGCGTGATCGTGGGTGGGTCGCGTGATCGCGGGTGGGTCGCGTGATCGCGGGTGGGTCGCGTGATCGCGGGTGGGTCGCGTGATCGCGGGGGCAACGCGGGGTTACGGGTGGGTCGCGTGATCGCGGGGGAACGCGCGGTTTACGGGTGAGGCGCGGGGTCGTGGGTGGGTCGCGTGATTTCTGGCGGGTCGCGCAGTTACGCGTGCGTCGCGCGATCATGGGTTTATGCCGCAGTGAGGATCGGCCGCTTGGTGGCGCGGGCGCCAGCGGGTGATGAGTGGGTGGAGAGATAGGGGCGCGCGGGTTGGGTTGGGTTGGGTTGGGCAGTTGGCCGGGCCATTCGACCTGGGTCTATGGACCTGAACGCATCCCTGCCGTGTTGTCTCCGAGGGTGGATGTGGTCATGATTTCGATATATCGTTCCGTCACTTCATTCGATATATCGAAATGACCGCTCCGCGTGACCTCGATCGCCCTGCCCGCCCGTTGACCGCCCGGCCCCTCAGCCGCGGCGATCTGCGTTTGCTGGTGTTGGCGCTGCTGGGTGAGCAGCCGCGGCATGGCTATGAGCTGATCCAGCTGATCAGCGACATGTTCGTGCGGGTGTATACGCCCAGTGCGGGCTCGATCTACCCGGTGCTGGCGCAGTTCGAGGCGGCCGGTTGGGTGGGCGCGGTCGAGGACGGTGGGCGCAAGCGCTACCAGCTCAGTGCGCTGGGCCTGGCCGAGCTGGCCGCGCAGCGCGAGGAGGTGGACGCGGCGCTGCAGCGGGTGCGGGCCAGCGCGCGCACGATCACCAAGGCCAACCTGCCGCCGAGCGTGCGCGATGGCCTGCGCGAGTTGAAGCATGCGCTGGCCCTGTGCCACGGCCGCTGGAACGAGGACAACGCGGCCAGCGTGGCGCAGGCGCTGCGCGAGGCGGCCGCGGTGATCCGTGGGCAAGGACGCTGAGATGCCCTCCCCGTTTTTTCAATGCATTCGACCCAGCCAGCCCCGGCCAGCCAGGTCATCCCCCTACGCCGCACTGCGGCGCATTTGCTGACAGGTGTTCCCCATGGCTTTGCATGAAAACAAGCTGGTACGTCATACCGTGAAGTTCCGCCCCCTGCAGGTGCTGCGCACCGAGGAGATCAGCCCGTGCATGCGTCGGGTGATCGTGGGCGGGCCGGCACTGGAAGGCTTTGTGTCGCTGTCGCCGGACGACCACGTGAAGCTGTTCTTCCCCAATGCGGAGGGGCAGTTCGTGGTGCCGACGATGACCGCCGAGGGCCCGCGCTACCCGGAAGGGCAGACGCCCTCACCGTCGCGCGATTACACCCCGCGCTGGTGGGACCTGGACACCTGTGAGCTCGCGCTGGATTTCGTCCTGCACGGGCATGGCGTGGCCTCGAGCTGGGCGGCCAATGCGCAGCCGGGCGACGCGATTGCCGTGGGTGGGCCGCGTGGCTCGCACGTGACGGCGCCGGATTTCGATACCTATGTGCTGATCGGCGATGAGACCGCGCTGCCGGCGATCGGCCGCTGGCTGGAGACGCTGCCGGACGGCGCGCAGGCTGATGTGTATATCGAAATCCCCGACTCGGCCGACCGCCAGGAGCTGCCCGAGGACGACCGGATCCGGGTGTCGTGGCTGGAGCGCAACGGCTTCGATGCGGTGAGCAGCACGCTGCTGGAGGATGTGCTGACCGATTTCGAGGAACCGGAGGGCGATACGTTCTACTGGATCGCCACCGAGTCGCGCCGGGCGCGGATGATGCGCAAGTACATCGAGGGGCACCTGGGCGTGCCCAAGGACTGGATCCGCTCGACCGGCTACTGGAAGGCCCACGCCGACGAGCACGACGGCGACTGAGCCCGCGACGGGCACCGGCTGCGGATGCGACAATCGCGTTTTGGGCCGGTGCTTTTCCATGCAAGCAGTTTCTTCTTCGGCGCTGACCGACCTGATCGACCGCGCCGAGCGTGCCGACCCCGCGTTGGATACGGCCTTGAACGCGGTGGCGCCTTCGGTGGGCGGCAATGTCGCACCGCTGCGCACGGCGTTGGTGCCGCTGGCACAGGCGCAGCTGGCGCTGCTGCAGGCCAACGCGGATATCGCGCTCGTGGCCGATGAGCTGCGCCGTTACCAGAAGTTTGCCGCGCCGGGTAAGCCGAGCCTGCAGATCGTGCAGCTGCGCAAGCAGCAGGCGGCTGTGAAGCAGGCGGCGCTGATCGCGCGGCAGGGTTTTGCGCAGGCCACGCATGCGTTTCTGCGTGACAGCGGGTTGACCGCGCCAACGCGGCGGCTGCCGACGGATTTTGCTACCGGGTGGTTGGGCAAGGTGGCAGCGACGGTTGCCGCAGGCTGACCCGTAGAGCCGACCGTTGGTCGGCTGCCGTTGACGTTGCGGYTGACGTTGCGGTTCACGCAGYCGGTTCGGAGWGCAGCCGACCAACGGTCGGCTCTACGGGGGTGCGGCGCCAGCCGTATCGCCGGGCCAGCCCGATTTCCAGCAGGACCAGCGCCATGACGATCAAGAGCGGCAGCAGCAGGCCAAGGTAGATACCGGGCATCAGGCTGGTGAGCTGCGCCTTGAGCAGGCGGATCGCGCCTTGGGTGTGCAGCAGTTCGTTCATGCGCATGCCGAGCGCTTCGCGGAAGACTTTTTTGTCCACGCCGCTGTAGCCGGCCGCTTCACTGGAGAGGCTGTCTTCCACCCACTGCGACATCAACGCGCTGCGCACATGGCCGACACCGCGGCGGGTCCAGCGCTGGATCGTGCCCTCGCCCTGCAGGTAGCCGGCGCCGGGGAGCGGGTGGTCGGCGAGGTACTCGTCCACAACCTGGCGGGTTACCTCGTGCACGGTGCCATCGCTGCGCATGAGCGTGGCCAACGCGGGATCGTCGAGGGACTGTTCGAAATCGACCAGCCAGCTGGCGACCAGCGTCTGCAGGTGCGGCTGGAAGTGGTCGATCTGCTTGTACAGCGCGCGCTGCGCGCCCGCGGTAAAGCCCAGTTGCAGGCCGGTGAAACCGAACAGCAGTGGCAGCACCACCACGTAGGTGGCCACGGTCCAGTGGTGCCAGCGGTGACGGCGCGCCAGCCAGCCGCGGCGGTACATGGCCAGCCAGGTGGCGATGCCGAGCAGCAGACCGATGAGCGCACCGAGCACGGTGCCGCCGATCAGGTCGAACAGGCTGAGGCCGGTCCAGAATTCCATCATCCAATACTGTGCGTCTTGCACGGGGTGCTCCTTTGCGCGGGGGCGCGCGAAGCGAGGAAGTGTACGAGATGCAGATACGCGAGGTAGAGCCACGCCGTGCGTGGCTGACGCGAGGCAGACGGTGTGCATCCGGTAGAGCCACGCCATGCGTGGCTGGCGCGAGGCAGACGGTGTGCATCCGGTAGAGCCACGCCATGCGTGGCTGACGTGAGGCAAACGGTGTGCACCCGGTAGAGCCACGCCATGCGTGGCTGGCGCGAGGCAAACGGTGTGCCCCCGGTAGAGCCACGCCATGCGTGGCTGCCGTGAGGCGGACGGTGCGCGCGGAGAGCAGCCACGCATGGCGTGGCTCTACCGGGCGGGTATGGTCATCGAACACGGGGTTGGGGCCCGGGTCGTCGAGTACGGGGCCGGGCGGGGCGGCCAGGGCACGCGCATGACGCCGACACCGGCGCCGGCGACGCGTTGGACCCGTCGCGCACAAACAAAAAGCCCGCCTTTCGGCGGGCTTTCTGCTGTTTCTACATCAACGACCGATTACGCAGCCGGCTTTTCGCCGGTGGCTTCGGTGGTGATGCGGATGTTCACTTCGTCGCTGACGTTCGGGGCATACGCGCCGACGCCGAAATCGCTGCGCTTGATGGTGGTGGTGGCATCGAAGCCGGCGGCCGGGACCTTGGCCATCGGGTGCTCGCCGCCGCCGTTGATGGTGACATCCAGGGTCACCGGCTTGGTGACGTCCTTGATGGTCAGATCGCCCGTGACGGTGAGCTTGTTGGTGCCGTTGGCTTCAACCTTGGTGCTCTTGAAGGTGGCGGCCGGGAACTTGGCGGCGTCGAAGAAATCGGCGCTCTTGAGGTGCTCGTCGAACTTGGCAGTGAAGCTGTTGAGGCCGCTCAGCGGCAGCTTCACTTCCACGGTGGACTTGGTCACGTCGGCCGCGTCGTACACCAGGGTGCCTTCGGCTGCGCCGAAGTGGGCGGTCGGGTGCGAGAAGCCGAAGTGGCTCCACTGGACCAGCACGTCGGTGTGCGACGGGTCGAGCTTGTAGGTGCCCGAGGCGATCTGGATGGCGKCAGCGGCCGGGGCAGCCGCGGCGGCATCGGCAGCCGGGGTGGTGGTGGTGGCAGCGGCCGGGGCAGTAGCGGCATYGGCGGCCGGGGCGGCGGCGTCGTCGGCCGGCTTGGAGCAGGCGGCGATGGCCAGGGTCAGGGCCAGCGGCAACAGCAGTTTGCGGGTCATGGTCATGTCAGGTCTCTCTCGAAAGCGAAGGGAAAAGAAGAAGGTGAGGCAAACAGCCCGTCCGCGCGGACGGGCCAGGGTCCGGCGGGAACGCTTATTCGATGCGGGCCGCTTCGTCGAAGCTCAGGCGAGGCAGCCGCGGGAACAGGCCCGAAGGGTCACCGTACCCCAGATTGACGAGGAAATTCGACTTGATCGCGGTGCCCTTGAAGAAGGCTTCGTCGACCTTGGCATTGTCGAAGCCGGACATCGGGCCGGCATCCAGGCCCAGCGCGCGGGCGGCCAGGATCAGGTAGGCGCCCTGCAGGCTGCCGTTGCGGAACGCCGACTCGGTGCGACCTTCGCGCGGGCCGTCGAACCAGGACTTGGCGTCGGCATGCGGGAACAGGTAGGGCAGCTTTTCGTGGAAGTCTTCGTCGAAGGCGACGATCACCGTAACCGGGGCGGCCAGGGTCTTGTCATGGTTGCCTTCGGACAGCGCCGGGCCCAGCTTGGCCTTGGCATCGGGGGAGGTCACGAACACGAAGCGCGCCGGGCTGCCATTGGCGGCGGTGGGGCCCCACTTCAGCAGCTCGTACAGCGCCTTGAGCTGGCTTTCTTCCACCGGCTTGTCGAGGAAGGCGTTCTGGGTGCGGGCGGTACGGAACAACTGGTCGAGCGCAGCATCGTTGAGTACGTTGGACATGAAGCCTCCTGTTGAAAGGGGAACCGTGGCGGCATCGCCACCGGTGACGGGCAACGGCGCGATCGGCGAAGGCTGGCAGTGTAGAGTGTCGCGACAGTTGCAACACCCAGCCTGACTGAAACGAATTAATGCCATACGTGAAACGATGGAGTCCGCCCTGGACGATCACTGACGGCCGTGCCGGCAATGTGCGGCAGGCCGTGGCGCTGGCGTCTGCGTTGAAACTGGGGGCGCATCACYCGCTGGTCCTGGCCCCGCGCGCGCCGTGGCGCTGGCTGGCGCCGCGCGCCTTGCCGGGCGCCGCACACGGCTATGGCGATGCCTTTGCGGCACTGGCCGCCGCCCCGCCGGAGCTGGCCATCGGCTGTGGCCGCCAGGCGGCCGGGGCGCTGCGCGAGCTGCGCCGACGCGGCAGCAAGGTGGTGCAGATCCTGGACCCGCGCATCGGCGCGCGCCATTGGGACCTGCTGGTGGTGCCCGAGCACGACACCCTGCGCGGCGAGAACGTGCTGACCCTGCTGGGCAGCCTCAACCCGGTCAACGACGACTGGCTGGCCTGCGGGCGTGCCGCATTTGCCGCGTTCGGTGCCCTGCCCGGCCCGCGCACCGCGCTGCTGGTGGGCGGCCCTACCCCGCACGCGCCGTGGCACGAGCCGGACATGGTGCAGGTCTTCCAGCAGGTGGCCGCGCAACTGCGTGCCGAAAGCGGCAGCCTGCTGGCGACCACCTCGCGGCGCACGCCACCGGCGTTGGTGGGCGCGCTGCGCAGTGCATTCGCCGATCTGCCGCACGTGATCTGGGGCGATGGCGGCGACGGCGTCAACCCGTACGCCGGGTTGCTCGGCTGGGCCAACCGGGTGGTGGTGTCGCCCGATTCGGTGAACCTGCTGTCGGAGGCCTGCGCTACGCGGATGCCCGTGGCAGTGGCCTTGGCCGCGCAGGCGCAGGGTCGGCTGGCGCAGTTCCAGCAGGCCCTGCGCGAACGCGGGCGACTGCAGCCGCGTTGGCTGGAGTGGCAGACCGCAGGGCGGATCGAGCCGCTGCGCGACACTGCGCGCGTGGCCGAACAGGTGCGCGTGCGCTTGGGCATTGCCGGATGACGGCGGCAGGGGACGCGCTTTCCACCACGCCAGGATGACGGTAGATTCGGCGGCCCTCAAGGAATGGAGAACACCGATGCGCATCTGGATGTTGTCGGCATCGGCCCTGCTGCTGACCGCCTGTTCGAGCATGGACACCGTGCACGACCCGCTGTCGTGGCATTGCCAGCAGCAGGTGGATGCCGCGCGCGAACAGCCCGCACTGCGCGACCGCAAAGGCGATCGCCGGCCACTGCCGATTGTCCCGATCAGCGACGACTGTGAACGGGAAATGCGACGCGGCGAGCCGGCACGCTGATCGCGGCGCTATGATGCGCCGGCGGCACGGTGCCGCTGGAGAACACACGCCATGGATGATGCCCCTCGCCCGCTGATCAAACGCCTGCGCCGCTTCGTGCTGTGCGGTGTATTGCTGGGTGCGGTGGCGAGCGCGCAGGCCGAGCCGCAGTGCGTGGAGCGCTATCCGACACCGGCCGCCCTGGCCTCGATGTTCGACGTGGCGCTGGCCACCACCGAGACGCTGGATGCGCTGGGGGATGTGGACGTCGTGCTGATCGCGCGTGGCGGCCAGGACCTGAGCAAGTACGGCCTGCGCCACAGCCATGTGGCCTTCCTGCTGCGCGAAGAGGATGGCCAGTGGCGCGCGGTGCACCTGCTCAATCCGTGCAAGACCGATGCATCCCATCTGTTCCGCGAGGGCGTGGGCACCTTCATCGGTGAAACGTCCGCGCATACCGATCTGCGCATCGGCGTGCCGGCGCCTGCGCTGCGCGCTGCACTCAAGACAATGCTGACCAAGCCGGCGATCCAGGCGCGCGCCCTGCACGAGGCGCGCTACAGCGTGGTGGCTTACCCCTTCAGCACCGACTACCAGAACTCCAACCAGTGGGTGCTCGAAGTGCTGGCCGCGGCCATGGCCCAACTCGAAGACAACACCTTGATCGTCAACCGCACCCAGGTGCAGGCGTGGCTGAAGGACCACCAGTACCGGCCCAGCACGCTGCACATCGGCGTGGGCAAGCGCCTGGGCGCGCGGTTCTTCGTGCCCAATGCCGCCGTTACCGACCACCCGGCCAGCGAGCGCATCTCCGGCAACTATTCGGTGGTGACGGTGGAGTCGGTGTTCGACTTCGTGCAGCAGCAGAAGGGCCTGCAGATGGAGTTGCCGATTGCGCACGTGCCCGTGGACGGCATTGCCGCGCCCAAGCCGTGAGACCGCTGCACCGGAGACGGTGCAGGCATACTGCCCCCCATTTCGACGTACGCAGGAGTTGCCCATGACACGGATTTCCCGACTGGCCGTTTCACCCTTGCTGGCTGTTGCGCTGTGCGCCGCCAGCCTGCCCGCCTCGGCAGAGGAACTGAGCCAGCAGCACCCGGTGGCCAGCAGCGTCATCGTCACCTCGGTGATGAGCGTGGTGGTGGTGACCGCGCCGATCTGGCTGGTTTCGGCCGGCTTGAGCAAGGCCAGTGACGGTTCGGCCCGACGCAGCCGCGCGCGTGCCGAGGCGAAAAAAGCCGGGCCGCTGCCGCCGCTGACCGTGGAGAAGGTGGAACGCACCGCCGAAGGGGGCGTGCAACTGGCACTGCAGAATCCGCAGGCGCCGGACGATCTGGCGGTGCTGGCCTGGCCGGCGCGCGCCGATAACCCGGTAGACGCGGTGAAGGTGGGCGACGTGCTGGCCTTTACGCCCTCCCAGGGTGGCGCCGGCTGGACCGTGGCCACGACCGATGGCGCGGCGCTGGCGTTCCTGCCCACCGATGCGACCGTGGCCCAGAACAGCGAACCGAGCGCGCAGTGGTAGGCGGTGTCCGGCAATCGGGTTGCAGGGCGAAAGGCGCGGCTGCATGAAACGTATTGGACCCGTTGCGCGCGCGTCGCTGCTGGCGCTGGCGTTGATGGCCACCGCCCTGCCCGCCACGGCACAGAACCTGAGCCACGCCTCGCCGGTGACCAGCAGTGTGCTGACCACTTCGGTGGTCAGCCTGGCGGTGATTACCGCGCCGGTGTGGCTGAGTGCGCTGGGGGTGAGCGAGCTGCATGACGCCTCCATGCCGCACAACCGCATGGCCCGGGCCGAAGCGAAGAAGGCCGGCCCGCTGCCGCCGCTGACCGTGGCGCGCGTGGCGCACCAGGCCGACGGCAGCTACCGGGTGGACCTGAAGAACCCGCAGGCGCCGGAGGAACTGGCGGTGGTGGAATGGCCGGCACGCGCCGACAACCCGGCCGCAGGCGTGAAGACCGGCGACGTGCTGGAATTCATCCCGACCCCGGCCGGTGCCGGCTGGACGGTGGCCAACGCCCATGGCACGGCACTGGCGTTCCTGCCGACCACCGGCGCGGCGGCCTCCAGCATGAGCGAACGCTTCTAGATGAACCGGCCTGGGCTGGCCCCGGCCCGCCCAAGCCCGGATAATCCGCCGCTTCCCTGACCTCCCTGGTGCGCCGTGTCTGAGCGTCCTGCCATTGCCTTTGCCCCGTTGACCGCGCCGTCGCTGCTGCTGGCGGTGCTGGCCATGGGCGTGGTGGTGCTGGGCAGCAACGTGCTGGTGCAGTACCCGATCAACGATTGGCTGACCTGGGGCGCCTTCAGCTATCCGGTGGCGTTCCTGGTGAGCAACCTGATCAACCGCCGCTTCGGGCCGCAGGCCGCGCGCAAGGTGGCCTGGGCCGGTTTCGCGTTGGCGGTGCTGCTGTCGATCTGGATCGCCACGCCGCGCATTGCGGTGGCCTCGTGCCTGGCCTTCATCGCCGCTCAGCTGCTGGACATCACCGTGTTCGACCGGCTGCGCCGCGGGCACTGGTGGCGTGCGCCGATGGTGGCCACGACCTGCAGCGCGACGCTGGATACGACGATCTTCTGGAGCATCGCGTTTGCCGGCTCCAGCCTGCCGTGGGTGAGCTGGGCCGCGGGCGATCTGGCGGTGAAGCTGGCCATCGGGGTGTTCCTGCTGGCCCCGTTCCGCGCGTTGCTGTGGAAGATGGCGCCGCGTACGGCGTAGCGCCACCCGATGGGTGGCTTCGCGGTGCCGATAGGCCACTCCGCCGCACGGGTGCCTTCGCGGTGCCGATAGGCCACTCCGCCGCACGGGTGCCTTCGAGGTGCCGATAGGCCACGCCGCCGCACGGGTGCCTTCGAGGTGCCTCGAGGTAGAGCCACCCCATGGGTGGCTTCGCGGTGCGGGGCGAAAAGCAGCCACCCATGGGGTGGCTCTACCCGGCTTGGTGCGTGCAGCCACCCATGGGGTGGCTCTACCCTGCGGATGCGGCCTGGAACGGCAGGCCGGCCGCGTCGCAGGCGGCGCTGATCACCGCGCGCGCTTCTTCCAGTGCCGGGGTTGGCGCGGCCAGGCGCGGGCGGCGGTCGAGGGTGCAGGCCAGGCCGACGTCCAGCAACGCGGCGTGCGCGTCGTGCAGGCCGCTGCGGGTGCCGTCGGGTAGCCAGGCGATGTCGGCCAGGGCGTCGATCAGGCTGGGGGTGTCGCGCGGTTGCACCGTATGCGGGTGCGTGCCGGCACGGTCGAGCACGCCGGTCTGCAGCAGGAATTCGAGGTCGACGATGCCGCCTGCGCCCTGCTTGAGGTCCAGCCGTGCGGCATCGCTGCGGTCCAGTTCGGTGCGCATGCGTGCGCGCATCTTGAGCACGTCGGCGTAGAGCACGGCGTTGTCGCGCGGGCGGGCCAGCGTGTCGACGCGGACGCGTTCGAAATCGGCCAGCAGCGAGGCGTCACCGGCGATGCCGCGCGCGCGCACCAGCGCCTGGTGTTCCCAGGTCCAGGCGCGCTCGCGCTGGTAGTCGGTATAGCTGGCCAGCGAGGACACCAACGCGCCCTTGCCGCCATCGGGGCGCAGGCGCACGTCGATGTCGTACAGGCGGCCGGCGGCGGTGACCGCGCCGAGCAGGGCCATCACCTTCTGCGCCAGGCGCGCGTACCAGCGGCCGGGATCCAGCGGGCGCGCGCCGTCGCTGCTGTCCTGGTCGGCCGGGTGGTCGTACAGGAACACCAGATCCAGGTCCGAACCGAAGCCCAGCTCCAGCCCGCCGAGGCTGCCGTAGCCGATGATCGCAAAGCGCCCGCCGGGGATGACGCCGTGCGCGCGCTGCAGGTCCGCCTGCACCAGGGCCAATGCGGTGACCACCACGGCCTGCGCCAGTTCGGCCAGCTGACGGGTGGTATCCACCGCGCGCTGGCGGCCATCCAGCGTGGCCAGGGCCATGCGGAAGCTGAGTGCCAGGCGGGTTTCGTTGAGCATGCGCAGCGCCGCTTCGGGGTCGTCGATGGCCAAGGCGGCATCGCACTCGGCCTGCATGCCGGTGGCATCGGGCATCGGCCCGGACACGCGCACGTCGAGCAGTTCGTCGAGCAGCAAGGGATACGCGGCCAGTCGCTCGGCCAGCAGCGCGCTGCGCGCGAGCACGTCGACCAGGCGGGCCAGCGCGCTGGGTTGTTCGTCCAGCAGCGCCAGATAGCTGGTGCGGCGCAGGACCGCCTGCAGCAGGCCGAGCACGCGCTTGAGTGCGGCATCGGGATGCGGTGAGCGGGTGGCGGCGTGCAGCAGTGCTGGCAGCACGCGATCGAGCCGCGCGCGCGCGCTGTCCGACAGCGACTTCACCCCGAGTGACTGGGCGAAATCGCGCAGCGACTGGTCGGCACTGTGCGGGTCGTGGAAGCCGGCGTCGGCCAGCACCTCGGCACTGCCGTTGTCGGGCAGGCCGCGCCAATAGTTGGCCAGCGCATCCGGGGCGGCCTGGCCCTTGCGCGGGGCCAGCAACGCGGCGAACTCGGTGCTGACGCGATGGCGCTGCACATCGAGCGCGGCGAGCAGCGCATCCCAGTCGGCATACCCCAACCCGGTGGCGATGCGCAGGCGGTCGATCGGGTCGGTGGGCAGGGCGTGGGTCTGCGCGTCGCGCAGCATCTGCAGGCGGTTTTCCAGCCGCCGCAGGTGGGCATAGGCGTGGAGCAGGTCGTCACCATCCTGCGCGGCCATCTGCCCGCAGGCCACCAGCGCCGGCAGTGCATGCAGCAGGCGACGCTCGCGCAGGCTGGCTTCGCGGCCGCCGCGGATGAGCTGCAGGGCCTGCGACAGGAATTCGATCTCGCGGATACCGCCGGGGCCGCGCTTGATGTCATCGAACATGTCGCGGCGCGAGACCTCGGCGGTGATCGCCGCTTTCATCTCGCGCAGGCCATCAAGTGCGGTGAAGTCGAGGTAGCGGCGGTACACGAACGGGCGCAGGGTCTGCAGCCACACTTCACCGGCGGCGATGTCGCCGGCCACCGCGCGCGCCTTGAGCCAGGCGTAGCGCTCCCAATCGCGGCCTTCGCGCTGGAAATACTGGTCCATGCCGGCGAACGACAGCGCCACCCGGCCGGCATTGCCGAACGGGCGCAGGCGCAGGTCGACGCGGTGGCTGAAGCCGTCCACGGTGGTTTCATCCAGCAGCTTGGCCAGGCGCTGGCCGAGCCGGGCGAAATATTCCTCGGCGGCGAGCGGGCGGGCGCCGTCGGACTCGCCGCCCTGCGGGTAGGCGTAGACCAGGTCGACGTCGGAGCTGAAGTTGAGTTCGCCACCACCGAGCTTGCCCAGCCCGAACACCACCAGCTGCTGCGCGCTGCCATCGCCGGCGCGGACCACACCGTGACGACCGGCGAATTCCTGTTCGAGCGCGGCCAGGCCGATGCCCAGGCAGTCTTCGGCCAGGGCGGTGGCGCCGGCCAGCGTGGCCGGCACGTCGTCCAATCTGGCCAGATCGCGCCAGATCAGCCGGGTGGAGGCGGCGGTGCGATAGCGACGCAGGCGCTGCTGCCACTCGCTGGGTTGCTGCGGATCCAGCGTGGGCAGTGGCAGCGGCGGGCAGCCCGGCAGGGTCAGCTGCGACAGCAGTGCCGGCTGGCGGCACAGGGTGTCGATGGCGAAATCGCTGGTGATGGCCAGCAGACGCACCTGATCGAGCACGTCTGCCGAAGGAGGCCAATGGCCGCCCTCGTTGAGCGACAGGGCCAGGCGCGCCAGGGCGCGGTCAACCAGAGGGACGAGGGTGGCGGGGACGGCGTCGGCGGGAATCGGCATGCGGGGATTATGCAGGGCATGCATGGCGCACCGGGCGATAAAGCAGGTTCACCGGTTGGGCGTTCATGCCCGCGCGCGTCGACGCATCAGACCGGGCGGCGCTCCGATTCTCCGGAGGCGAGACATAAAAAAGCCCGCTTGCAGCGAACTGCCAGCGGGCTCTGCTCCCTCCCCCACGTCGGGATGCAGGTCGATCTTCTAGGGTCGGCGAAGAAGTTGCACGCTGCACTGCAAAACAATACTTGCGGGTACAGAAGTCCTTGCAAAACTGAACAGGGACCTGCAATAGCGCGATTGCCATCCCACCTTGGTCGCACCCCCGGCGCTGTGTGGATCGCCGATAATGCAGATCCCCCCAAAAACGTTGTCGTCATGTCTGTCGATCGCATTGCCGACGCGCGTCTGCGTGACCGCGTTGTATCCGCCGAAGCCGCCGCCGCGCTGATTCAGCCCGGTGAAACCGTCGCCATGAGCGGATTCACCGGCTCCGGTTACCCCAAGGCGGTGCCGGTCGCGCTGGCCCAGCGCATCGAGACCGTGCACGCCCAGGGCCTGCCTTTCCAGATCAGCCTGATGACCGGGGCCTCGACCGCGCCGGAGCTGGATGGCGCGCTGGCCAAGGCCGACGGCATCGCCATGCGCATGCCTTTCCAGAGCGACCCGGATGCGCGCAACCGCATCAACGAGGGCAAGCTGGATTACATCGACATCCACCTCAGCCATGTGGCCCAGCACGTGTGGTTCGGGTTCTATGGCGAGATCGATACGGCGGTGGTGGAGGTGTCGGCGATCCGCGAGGACGGCTCACTGGTACCGTCCACGTCGGTGGGCAACAACAAGACCTGGCTGGACCTGGCCAAGAAGGTGATCATCGAGGTCAACGCGTGGCAGCCGGCCGGCGTGGATGGCATGCATGACATCTACTACGGCACCGCGCTGCCGCCGCACCGCAAGCCGATCCCGCTGGTGCACGCCAACGACCGCATCGGCGAAACCTCGCTGCGCTGCGACCCGGACAAGATCGTGGCGGTGGTGCGCACCAACGGCCCGGACCGCAACAGCCCGTTCAGTCCGATCGATGCGACCAGCGAGCAGATTGCCCAATACCTGATCGACTTCCTCAAGCACGAAGTCGCCAAGGGCCGACTGCCGGCCAACCTGCTGCCGCTGCAGAGCGGCGTGGGCAACATTCCCAATGCGGTGCTGGCGGGATTGGCCAGGAGCGGCTTCCGCGACCTGGCTGCGTTCACCGAGGTGATCCAGGACGGCATGCTCGACCTGCTGCGTGATGGCGTGCTGAGCTATGCCTCGTGCACCGGTTTCGCGTTGAGCCCGCCGGCCAACGAGGCGTTCAAGGCGAACATCGATTTCTACCGCGAGCGCATCATCATGCGCACGCAGGAAATTTCTAACCATCCCGAACTGGTGCGCCGCCTGGGCTGCATCGGCATGAACGGGATGATCGAGGCGGATCTGTACGGCAACGTCAATTCCACCCACGTGATGGGCAGCCGGATCATGAACGGCATCGGCGGCTCGGGCGACTTCGCGCGCAACGGGTTCCTGTCGGCATTCCTGAGCCCGTCGACGGCCAAGAACGGCAGCATCTCGGCGATCGTGCCGATGGTGAGCCACGTGGACCACACCGAGCACGATGTGTCGGTGATCGTGACCGAGCAGGGCCTGGCCGATCTGCGCGGGTTGACGCCGCGCAAGCGCGCGCGGGTAGTGATCGACAATTGTGCGCACCCGGATTTTCGCGACCAGCTCAACGATTATTT